>JBBSSC010000198.1:0-4644 GCA_038242465.1 Propionibacteriales bacterium
GATCGCGAGCCGGTCTCCGACGCGTGCCCGCAGCCGCACGAGCACCTCCGTCGCCCGCTCGGCGAGGATCGGGCCCGACAGTCCGCCCGCACCCGCGGCCTCGACGATCGCGCGATCGGTGCGCAGCGACTCGGGTCGGGCGATCGTGGTGTTGGTCGCACTGATGCCGTCGAGACCCAGCTCGAGCGCGAGATCGGCGACCGCGTCGACATCGGCATCGGCGAGGTCCGGCGCGATCTTGACGAGCAGGGGCACGCGTCCACCCGGATTGCGGTCGGCGACGTCCTTGACCGCCGCGAGCAGGGGACGCAGCTCGTCGACGGCCTGTAGATCACGCAGACCAGGGGTGTTAGGCGATGACACGTTGACGACCAGGTAGCTGGCGTACGGGACGAGCAGCCGCGCGCTCTCGACATAGTCCGCGACGGCATCCTGCGGCTCGACGATCTTGGTCTTGCCGATATTGACGCCGATCACGGCCTTGCTGCCTGCCTTGCTGCGGCGCAGGCGGTGCAGACGTGCGGCGACCTCGGCGGCGCCCTCGTTGTTGAAGCCCATCCGGTTGATGACCGCACGGTCATCGATGAGCCGGAACAGCCGCGGCCGAGGGTTGCCGGGTTGTGCCCGTGCCGTTACGGTGCCGATCTCTACATGGCCGAATCCCAGCGCGAGCAGCCCTGAGACCGCACGCGCATTCTTGTCGAACCCGGCCGCGAGGCCGAAGGCGTGAGGGAACTCGATACCCATGACGGTGCGGGGTGCGCGGGTCTGCCGGAAGACATGCCGGGTCACGAACCCGCCGGCACGGATGGCCGAGAAGCCGCGCTCATGCGCCTTCTCGGGATCCATCGAACGGAAGACGGTGTCGAAGAAGGCGCGATAGACCATGCCTGAGGGTATCGGCGGCTCAGAAACCGTAGGCGCGTCGGTCGACCGTCGGGTTTCGCAGCACGGCTCCCGGGTACTCGCCAGGCATGTCTACATCCGAGCAGTCCACACCCGAGAACGACCCCGAGACCATGCCAGCCCGGCCTGAGCGCGGCGGGAACCAGGCGCCCGACACCCAGAGCGATCCGGCGCTCGACGACGGAGACTCGACCGACTGGTCGTCCGAGGGCGGCGCGGCCACAGAAGGCCCCGCCACAGATACCGACAACTCCTGACACAGCGGTACCGATGTCCGAGCCCGGCCCCGAGGCATAGCTCGCATCGTGCTCAGACACCAGGAAGATGAAGGCGGGGCGACTTCTGCGGGCTGACCCGCGCCACCTAGTGGTGTGTCCAGGTGGGGCCCAGCCGAATGCCCCTGCCGTTCCCTCCGCCATGCTTGGCGCAACGCCTTCGGGGTACATGAGATCCAGCCCTGTCGAGCAGCCGGCCGGGCCCGCACGATGGCAAGGATTCACCATGCAGGATCAGATGGACATACAAGCAGCGCTCGATCGAGCCGAGGTGGCGCCATGCTGACCCCGAAGAGCCGCGGCTCGCTCAGCGAGATCGTCTTCGCGACGATGCAGTCGCCGTCCCCGTCGTGGGCACCAGTCCTCAGCACACTCGCCGACGATGACGAAGACCTCCACATCACCCTGTGGACGCTGTATGAGCTGCACTACCGGGGCTTCGAGAGCGTCCCCGACGAGCTTGAGTGGCAGCCCGAGCTGATCGAGCTTCGCCGCTCACTCGAGACGAGCTTCGAGCAGACGCTGCGTGATCGCGTACCGTCGGCGGCCCCGGGCGGCGAGTTCGCCCAGACGTTCTTCGACTTCGTGGAGGACCACGAAGGCCCCTCGCTGGCGACGTACATCCACAAGACCGCGGATCACGAGCAGGCTCTCGAGCTGCTCCGCATGCGCTCGATCTACCACCTCAAGGAGTCCGATCCGACGACGTGGGTCGTGCCGCGACTGTCGAATCGCACCAAGGCCGCCGTCATGGAGCTCCAGTTCGACGAGTACGGATGCGGTGACCCCGCCCGTCTGCACGCCGGGCTCTTCGCGCGCGGAATGGACGAGTGTGGCCTGCGCCCTGACTACGGCGCATATATCGACGATGTGCCGCTAGAGGTCCTGGAGACCAACAATGCGATGTCGTTGTTCGGCCTCAACCGGCGACTGCGCGGCGCCGCTCTAGGCCACCTCGCTGCCTTCGAGGTCACGAGCAGCATCCCGTCGCGCCGCATCGCGCAGGGACTCGGTCGGCTCGGCATCCCCGAGGCGATGATCGGCTACTACACCGAGCACGTCGAAGCCGATGCCGTGCATGAACAGCTGGCCGTGCGCACGATCTGCGGATCGCTACTGGACGAAGAGCCGGCCCTGCGCGATGACGTGTTCTTCGGCGCCTTCACATGCCTCGACCTCGAGGATCGATTCGCCTACCGCATGCTCGCGACGTGGGCAGCATGAGCGATCTCGAGCACGCCGACGTCATCCTGTGCCCGGGCGGCCCCATGCTGCTGCGCGGCGACCATGTCGTGGAGGATCCCGATGGCAATCTCCACCCGACGACCCGGCCCGTCAGCGCGGTCTGCCGCTGCGGCAAGTCGGGCTCGCAGCCGTGGTGCGACGGGACGCACAAGGTCATCCCCAAGCAGAACCGTCCCTAGGACTCCCCCACCGAGGACCTAGCGTCCTCGGAACAGTTTGATCAGCACGCCACGCTCGTAGGCGCGGGTCTCGACAACGCGCAGCGCAGAACCCAGGCCATGCACCAGGTAGTCGTCGATCAGTTCCGCCTGCTCGGTGCTGCCCAGCTGCACGATGGCCGATCCCCCGATCGCGAGGTGCTGATCGATGACCTCGCAGCACACGCGGGCCAGATCGAGGCCGTCACCGCCACCGTCGATCGCAATAGACGGATCCTCGGGAAACTGGCCGATGCCCGCGGTCGGCACCCATGGCGGATCCGCGATGACCACCGCGAAGGTCTCCTCCGTGTGCAGTACCTCGTCGATCCGGCCCTCGCGGACCGAGACACGGTGGACCAGGCCAGCGGCTTCGATGTTGCGGCGGGCGTGCTCGACCGCAGCCGGGTTGAGATCGACCAGCATCAGATCGCGGTCGTTGTCGTTGTTGGACATCGTGGCGAGCCCTATGTGCCCGACACCGGCGAAGAGCTCGAGGACCGGCCCGGCGGGGGCATCCGCGAGAAGCTCGACCGCCCACTCTGACTGCGCCAGCGTCCACGAACGCGGACGGAGCACTCGTTCGTCGAATTGGATGGCGAGGCCGCCGAAGTCAACACGGTCAACGGATCCAGAAGTCACAGTCACACCCTCCCACTACCCCGTCGGGCCTGAGCCATTCCCACACGTCGATCTACATTGGACGGGGTACCCCGCACTCGATGCGATGGCGGCAGCATGCCGCCGGGAGGAGCCCACATATGGCCACCGACAAGAACTTCAGACGTGGGGGCCGCACGCAAGGTCGGCGTTAGGCCCGGTACATCGCTCCCGCTGCACAGGACGCGCAACACAGGAAGCTGCCTCTCGATCGCCTGACCGAGAGGCAGCACCAACACCGGTTGGATGACGGCCCCTGCGCGAGTTGCCGCCTCACATCAACCAGTCCCGCGGGTCATCTAGGTATTACCCCATCGCGGCGGTTCTAATCACCCATTTTGTCAGGGGTTTCCGTCGACGGTGCGGGCTCCTCGGGTTCCCGCACGACGCTTTCCAGCCATCGCGTTTGCTCCGACATCGTCCGGGTAGGAGCAATGACGGGGATCAACGACTGGCCCCCACCGAGGCATTATCCACGAGGGGAAAACCATGGCCAAGAACGATTCCGGCGGCACACCGAAGATTCCAGGCACACCCGGCAGCGCGCCGCCCAGCTTCGAGGAGCCGACCGAGCCCCGGGGCCCGTTGCCGCCCAAGCCGGCGCAGCAGGGTCCCATCCCGCACAGCCCGACGGGGGCGGTGTCGAAGGACAGCGAGGAGTCGGCTGCCCAACAGTGTGCGTTCCTGACGACCGCGACGGGCGTCCCCCTGCGCGAAACCGATCATTCGCTCAAGGCTGGGGCCCGCGGACCCGTTCTCCTGCAGGATCACCACCTGCGCGAGAAGATCATGCACTTCGACCACGAGCGCATCCCGGAGCGCGTTGTACACGCCCGTGGTGCGGCGGCGCACGGTGTCTTCACGTCGAATGGCGCCGCATCGAGTCTGACCCGCGCGGCATTCCTCGCCGAGGGCGCCACGACCCCGGTCTTCACCCGGTTCTCGACAGTCTTGGGGTCTCGGGGATCGGCCGACACAGTCCGTGACACCCGTGGATTCGCGGTCAAGTTCTACACCACGGAGGGCAACTACGACCTCGTCGGCAACAACATCCCGGTGTTCTTCATCCAGGACGCGATCAAATTTCCCGACGTCATCCATGCGGGCAAGCCGCACCCCGATGTCGAGATCCCCCAGGCGCAGAGCGCGCACGACACGTTCTGGGACTTCGTCACGCACCACACCGAGGCCACCCACCACACGATCTGGAACATGAGCGACCGCGGCATCCCGAAGAGCTGGCGTCACATGCACGGCTTCGGCTCCCACACGTTCATGTGGGTCAACGAGGCCGGCGAACGGTCCTGGGTGAAGTACCACTTTCTCACCGACCAGGGCATCGAGAACCTGAGCAACGACGA
>JBBSSC010000199.1:0-4626 GCA_038242465.1 Propionibacteriales bacterium
AACATCCTGGGCCAGACTCTCGACATCGAGCGAGTCCTAGCCGCTGGCATCAGCCTGGGTATCGGCCGCGCGGCCCTGGATCTGCACGTCAAGTACGCCGGTGAGCGCGAGGCCTTCGGTGCACCGATCGGGGCACTGCAGGCCGTGCAGCATCCCGCAGCCGACTCGATCGCCGAACTCAGCGCGGCCCGGGCGCTGACCAATACGACGATCCGCATGATCGAGGCAGGCCAGCCTGCCATGGCGATGTCAGCGATGGCCAAGCTGACCGCAGGCGAGAGCACCGCACGCATCGTCGACCGCGGTATGCGGGCGATGGGCGCGATGGGCCTGGCCCAGGAGTCACCCATGCAGATGTACTTCCGCGATGCCCGGCTCCAGCTGTTCAGCCCCATCTCGAACGAGATGATCCGCAACATCCTGGGCGAGTCGCTCGGACTACCGAGGAGCTACTGAGATGTTCGACGGCATCGATACGGTTGTCCTTCCCGCCGCTGACATCGACGCCCTTGAGTCGCTCTACGTCAATGGGCTCGGATTCACGAGGGTTTCCGACGAGCCCGTTGATGATCCGGCCTGGCAGTCGTTGTGGGGACTGCCCGTCGCACCCACGCGCAAGGTCCTGCTGGCCCAGCCACACAGCTACGGGGGCTGGCTCCTACTCGTCGAGGCACCAGGCCTGCCTGCGGCACAGGGGGCGGGCCGCCCCGACCGACCCGGTCCATATGCGCTCGACTTCTACCAGCGCGACGCCGCCGCAACTGAGGCGCAACTCGAGCAGTCCGGTTGGGAGTTCCGCTCCCCCGCGACCTACTACTCGCTGCCCGGCACCGAAATCCCCGTCCGCGAACGAATGCTCGAGCAGCCCGTCTCGGGC
Source organism: Propionibacteriales bacterium (assembly GCA_038242465.1). GTDB lineage: Bacteria > Actinomycetota > Actinomycetes > Propionibacteriales > Nocardioidaceae > Aeromicrobium. The sequence continues at coordinate 878 of JBBSSC010000199.1, forward strand.
CTGGTCCACGCAAGCGTCCAATATCGCGAGCGCGGCACCCGCTGCGTCATCGACCATGATGAGTCTGAACGCACCAGTGAGGTCAACGCGGTCGTCTTCATGACCGACCGCTTCGCCGCGGCCTGCTCATTCGCCGCCGATATCCTGGGCGGTCGCAAGTATTTCGAAGGACGCTTCGACGCGCCCGCAGTCGCCGAGATGCTGAACCTCGACGAAGGCGAGGGCTTCGCTGCAGCGCTCTTCCGGGGCCCAGGATCACGCAATGCCCGCCTCGAGTTCGGCGAGGCCATCGCGGGTGGCGACCGCGACGCCGATCCCGTCCCCCGTGTCATCGCGAGCTGTGCGATGGATGATCTCGATGCCCTTGCCGACGCGCTGGCCGACGGCGTCCACGGCCCGAGCACCGGCATCCTGACGGCCACGGATAGTTCCGGCACGACCCGTCGCCTCGGGCTGCGCACGATCTACGGCGCCGCCTTCGAGTTCTTCCAACGCGGGTGAGGATGGCCAGGCCCAGCCAGCCGGGGCTTCTAATCGGGGCTTGCGCACTGATCTTCTTGACGATGGTCACTAGCTTCGCGCCGACCCCGCTGTATCCGCTATACCAGGAGGCGTGGGGCGTCTCGGACATCCAGATCAGCATCGCGTTCGCGGCCTATCCGACCGGCGTCATCGTGATCCTGCTCGTGTTCGGTGGCCTGTCTGACCGCATCGGCCGGCGCAACACGTTGCTACTCGGCGCAGGCCTCCTGGGCATCGCGCTGCTAGCGCTCGGATTCGCGCCTGGCTATCCGGTGCTCGTGCTGGGACGGCTGATCCACGGCTTTGCGTCAGGACTAGCCACGGGCGCCGCGGCCGCGGCCCTGATGGAGTCCCATCCGCGCGGGCTCTCGGCCGGCGCATTCGTCAACACGCTGTGCCTAGCAGCAGGGATGGCCGTCGGGCCGCTGCTGTCCGGCGCGCTGGCCCAGGTCACGACGTACCCGCGCACGTTCCCGTTCCTGGTCATCGGCGCCGGTCTGCTGATTCCGCTCGCCATCCTCGTGCGGATCCCGGCCCCACCGTCTCCTGTTCACCGGGCCCGGCTGGTCCAACCGCTCGGCGTACCGCGCGAGCTGCGGATCCCGTTCATGGTTTCGGCAGCCGCGATCATCACCGCGAATGCCGGTATGGCGGTCTTCGGATCGTTCGGCACCGAGATCGCTGCGACGATCGGCTGGGAGTCTCAGACCCGCACCGGCTGGCTCGTCTCGGGGATGCTGGTCACGCTCGCGGTCGCCCAGGTCGGAGTCCGGTCGATCGCCCCGACGACCACGATGATCCTGGGAACCGTGGCCTCGACGGCCGGCTGGATCATCACTGCTGTCGGCAGCGAGACCGGCACCGTCGCGATGGTCGTGGCCGGTTCACTCCTGGTCGGCGCCGCCGCGGGCATGTGTCTGCTGGGTTCGGCGACGTTCATCGGCGTCATCTCGCCGCCCCACCGCCGCGCCGAGATCTACTCCGCGTTCCTGGTCATTGCCTTCGGCACCCTCGGGCTCACGGCCCTGAGCGCCGGGCCGGTTATTGAGAATCTCTCGATCCAGACCGTCTTGTGGGCCGCCGTAGCGATCACCACGGCGCTCACAGCCTGGGTCGCCGCCATTGCCCCCCGGGAGGCGGTGCGTTAGCGTCCACGTCCGCGAAATTCTTGGACGCCAGCGCACCGCCCCCGCCCCCGCCGCGGCGTCAGAGTGCCAAGAATGCGTCGATCTCGGCCTCATAGGCCTGTGCCGCTGCTTCGCGCTCGCCGGAGCCCCAGATGCCTCGCGAGAGTGACACCATCGCTGGATCGAGGCGGGCCACGGCCTCGGCAGCTTCGCGAGCTGCCTCCTCGAGACCATCGCGCGCAACCAGACGCGATCCGCCCGCTGTCGCGATCTGCTCGGCCGGCACCCGCTCGCCCGTCAAAAGCATCCGCCGGGTCAGCGCGCCGCCGAACGTGCGGGTGGCGACCGCACCGCCGATCGTCACGCCAACCTGCAGCTCGGGCAGGCTGAACCACGAATCATCCGATGGCAGCAGGACATCGGCGGAGCAGGCCAGCAATGCGCCCGCGCCGATCGCGGCCCCGTGCACGGCCGCGACAATCGGTGCCTCGCACCTCAGCGCCGCGACGATCGCGGCGGCGCCCCGGCGGAGATCGGCCGCGGCCGCCTGCGCATCCTTGGGTGCTTCGTGCTCGCGCAGATCCTGCCCGGTGCAGAAGTGCCGAGCCGCCGAGCGGAGCAGCACGACATCATCCGCGCCGACCGCACCCAGCTGAGTCGCGAGCGCATCGTAGAGCGCGCCGTCAAGCGCATTGACGGGCGGACGATCCAGGATAATCTCGACGATCCTCCCGTCGCGGGAGACGTGCAGGCTCATCCGTAGCTTCGCGGCAGTTTAAGCGCCTTGTGGGCGATGTGGTTGAGCAACATTTCCGAACTGACCGGCGCGATGCGGAACAGCCGCACGAGACCCGAGAGCGTCGAAAGCCCGTACTCGCGGGCCATGCCGTTGCCGCCGTGGGTCTGGATCGCGGCGTCGAGCGCGAAGCTCGCCGCCTCGGACGCTGCGAGCTTGGCCATCGCGGCCGAGACACCCGCGTGGACGCCAGCATCGTGATCGCGCGCGGCCTTCTCTGTGAGCAGGCGTGCGCCCGCGAGCATCGTCTCGGCGTGGGCCAACGGATGCGAGATCGCCTGGTGCGAGCCGATCGGCGCGTTCCAGACGACTCGGGTACGCGCATACTCAGCAGCCTTGTCGATCGCGTAGCGGCTGATCCCGTTGAGCAGTGCGGCACTACTGATGCGCTCAGGGTTGAGCCCCGTGAACAGGATCGCGAGTCCGTCCTGCGCGCCGACGATCGCATCGGCGGGGATGCGGACGTCGTCGAAGAACAGCGAGTACTGCAGCTCGGGCGAAATGACCTCGACATCGATCACGGTCTTCGACAGCCCCGCGGTGTCGGTTGGCACCAGGAACACCTTGAGGCCCGGCTCGAGATCGTCCGGCCCGCCCTCGGCCTGCGCGACGACCATCAACGCATCGCAGTTGTCAACGTGCGACACGTAGTACTTCTGTCCGCTGAGCACCCACTCGCCATTGTCGAAGCGCGCCCGGGTCGTGATGTTGTGCGTGTTACTGCCAGCATCGGGCTCGGTGATCGCGAAGCCCAGGATCTTCGTGCCGTCGGCCAGACCAGGCAGCCACTCGGCCTTCTGTTCATCGGAGCCGTGGTGTACGAGCATCGACGCGCACACCGCGGGCGACAGCGAGATCAGCATGATCGGCGAACCCGCGATTGCGGTCTCCTCCGAGACGATCGCGAGCTCCTCGATGCCAGCTCCGCCGCCACCGTATTCCTCGGGGATCGCGACGCTCAGCGCACCGGCCTGGCCGAGGGCCTCCCACAGCTCGCGCGCATTCGACTTCGCGTCGCTTGTGCGCAGAAAGTAGTCGTGACCGTACGGACGGCACAGGCGGCGGATCGAGTCTCGGAATGCGTCGAGCTCGGCGGTCTTGTCGTGGGGCATAAAGGCCTTTCAGGGGTTTGGCGGGCTCAGATCAGGACGGGGTGATGGCGCAGACGTCGCACTCATCGATCACAGGGAGGTCGCCTGCCGCGAGCCACGCGTCAACGAGCCTCGGGATGGTGCCCGCGCGCTTGGTCGCGGTGGCGGGCGCAGGACGGTCGCCGTTTCGCAGCGCCGCATAGGCAACTCGAA
>JBBSSC010000200.1:0-4619 GCA_038242465.1 Propionibacteriales bacterium
AGGCGTTTCAGTCATATGCCTAGCCTCGCACTCTGAGCCACGTCGGCAAGGCGAGCGATGGGACGTTCACCGCCATTCGGCGATTGCGATCTCCATCACCAAAGCGTCGACACCGCCCGAGTAGTAGCCGCGACGGGTGCTGATCGTGTCGAATCCGAATGCCGAGTACAGGCCGATCGCGGCGTCATTGTCGGCGGCGACCTCCAGCAGCATCCGATCGGCGTCGAGATCGCGGGCACCGTCGACGAGTGCCGTCAGAAGCTCGCGGGCCGCGCCACGCCCCCTGGCGGCAGGAAGGACTGCAATGCGATCAAGATCGGCGACGTCCGCGGCCAACGAGATCGCGCCATATCCCGTGAGGTCCTCGGCAATCAGGACGATGCGGCGCTCGCTGCGGACCTCGTCAGCTACGAGCGCCTCGCTCCACGCCGAGGAGCCGAAACAGGCCTGCTCGATCAGGACGATCGAGGCGATATCGGACTCGGTCGCGAGCCGGGTCATGCGCGCTTGGACGAGACCTGCGGCACGGCGTCGGGCCGGCGCAGGTAAAGCGGCTCGAGCGGCAGCTCGGTAGCCCGGCCGGATGCCACGAGCGTCGCCAGCGCTGCCGCACGCGGATCTCCCGCCTCGCCAGCGGCCCGTAGGACGCCGTCATACAGGTGAGCACCTCGACCGTATGCCGGCAGCTCAGGGTGCAGTGCGGCCAAATCGGCCGGCTTCAGGACGTGCGGCCCATCGAGTCGTACGTGCCCGCCGCCATAACGGGCCCAGTAGACCTCCTTGCGCCGGGCATCGGTCGCGACGAGAAACTCGCCCTCGACCTGGACATCGGCGGCCACGATATCGAGCGAGCAGACTCCGTGAGTCGTCAAGTTGAGCGTCGAGCCGAGCGTCAACGCTGTGACGACCCCGACGCGCAGCCCGGTAAACGGTCCCGGACCCACGCCCACTGCGACGTCCGTCAGATCGGCCATCGCCGCGCCGGCTTGCGCCATCGCATTGCGGATCGCGGGAGCCAACAGCTCGCCGTGCGCCATTGCTCCCTCGCCATAGGCCTGACCGACGACTCGCTGACCGTCGTGGACGGCGACCGTGATGGCAGGAGTGGCGGTGTCGAACGCGAGCAGAAGCACCCCCCAACCCTATCGCTGACGAGGTGGTTACTGCCCTGCGAGGAGGGGGTTACTGCGACCGCGTAGGCGCTAACCCCCTCGTCACGGGGCGCTAACCCCCTCGTCAGGAGGCGGTAACCCCCTCGTCAGGGTGGGGGGTGAGGAGGGTGGAGCGGAGCGGGACGCCGACCCAGCGGGGGCCGTGGGGCTTGATCGTGACAACTCTCGGGTCCACCTCGTCGGGGACGAAGCCGACCTCGCCGTGGTGTGGCGTGCCGACTGGATCGATGGGACGGGGGCCGCGAACCTCGATCTTGATGTGCAGCCAGCTGTCGGTGAGCTGCTCGGCCATGCCATCGCCCCACTCGACCACTGTGACCGACGAATCGGTCGTCGAGTCGAGGTCGAGATCGTCGATCTCGTTGAGATCACCGAGGCGGTACGCGTCGACGTGCACGAGCGGCAGGCCGCCCACCAGCGAGGGATGCGTACGCGCCAGGACGAAGGTCGGGGACGTGACCGGGCCACGCACGCCCAGCGCCTCGCCGAGCCCTTGGGTGAACGTCGTCTTACCCGCACCGAGATCACCCGACAACACCAGTAGGTCGCCCGCCTGCAGCAGCGGTGCTAGTCGGCTGGCCAAGGCCTGCATCTCATCTGGCGTCGGAACCTCGCGGGCCAGCCACAGCGTCTTGCCGAACTCGATGAACGGCCCGTCGCGCGCGACCGGGTGGTACAGACGGTGCGACCAGAACCGCACGGTCTCGGGCAGCTCCTCGCGCACATCGAGCCAGATGCCGTCCTTGGCGCGCTCCTCCGCGGTGTCCTCCGCGACGCCGACCATCGCCGATGCGACACCGCGCGCCTGGATGTCAGGGTCGACGCAGACGCGCTTCAGGCCGAGCTTGCCCGGGCGCGACTCGTCGAACAGCAGAGCACCCATCGGACGACCGCGCCGCTCGACCAGGAGCCCGCCGGCTAGCGCGAGCGTCGCCGCAACCGACTCGACGGTCTCCTCAAGCGCCGTTGTAGGCGGATCGAGAACTGGTCGGGCGCCGAACGATCGGTGGATGATGTCGACGATGACGGCGGCATGCTCTGGCTGCGCCTCGATGACGTTGAGGGCATTCGAGACTGTCATGATGCCTTCTCCTTGACCTCGTTCACGACGTCCTCGATGGCCCGCGTGACGGCTTCGTGGTCCTCGAACATCAGCATGTGCCCGATGTCCTCGAGCACGATGAGCCGGGAGCCGGGGATCGCCTCGGCGAGCCGGCGGCTGTGCTTGACCGGCGTCAACAGATCGGCCGTCCCGCCGATCACCACGGTGCTGGCCCGGCCGAGATCGGCCAGCCCGGAGGTCAGGTCGAGGCTCACCAAGTTGGGGTAGAAGTTCGTCAAGACGTGCGTCGGCGCCTCGAGCAGCATCTCGTTGGCCATGTCGACGTGTCGCTCCTGTGCATTCGGCCCGAGACCCCACCGCCGGATGACCGAATAGCTGTTGAACCGCCGCCCCCAATCGAATACCGGTGCACCGACCCGCAGCAGCGGCAGCGCGTAGCGCAGGGCAGGGCTGCTGCGGCTGAGCCGGCCCGCGCTCGTGCCGAGCAGCACGACGCCCTTGACCCGTCCACCGAACAGCTCGGGCTGAGTGCACGCGAGCTGCATGATCGTCATGCCGCCCATCGAGTGCCCGACCAGGATGATGGGTCCGCGCGGAACGAGCTGCTTGATGACCGCTGAGAGATCGTCAGCGAGATCAGCGAGCGACGAGTTGTCGCCGAATGAACGTCCCGAGCGACCGTGCGAGCGCAGATCGACGAAAACCATCCGCACGCTCCCCCGCAGCGCGAGTCGCTGATAGTGCCAGATATCCATGTTCTCGACCCAGCCGTGCAGAAACACGACGGTAGGTGTCTTGCGCTCGGCCTCGTCGATCTCGACGTTGAGCGGGGTGCCGTCGCCGGACATCACGATCTGAGCGGGACTGTGCACCGAGCCGAACTCGATATCCTCACCACGGCGTCTGCGGCGTTGGGTCTGCTGACGTCCGTTGAGTAGTGTCGCCGCCGCCCCCGCGGCCACGAAGGCTCCTGCGGTCGTCGCGATCCTGGCGGTCTTACTCATTCGGCTCCCCTGTAGGTGCGCACCAGACGCCCGCCGAGCCGGGTGACGACTTCGTACGCGATGGTGCTCGATGCGTGTGCCCAGTCTTCCGCAGTCGGTTCTCCGTCGTGACCGGGGCCGAACAACGTCGCGACATCGCCGCGCTGGGCGGCGCGCTCACCGAGCTCGACGACAAACTGGTCCATGCAGACCCGCCCTAGCAGTGCCGCTCGCTCGCCGCCGATCTGTACCTCGGCCCGGCTAGACGCGGCGACCGCGATGCCGTCGCCGTAGCCAGCTGGCACAAGCCCCACCGTGGTGTCGCGCTCGGCGGTCCACGTATGCCCGTACGAGACGCTCGATCCGGCGGACAGGCGCTTGACCTGCGCGAGACGCGCACGCAGCGTCATCACCGGGGTGAGCCGAGTGGGGTAGAGCAGCGCGGGATCGGGCCGGATGCCGTAGGCCGCGATGCCGACGCGCACGAGGTCGAAGTGCGCGGATGGACGGGTCAGCGTCGCCGCGGAGTTGCTGAGGTGTCGCAGCCCCGGATCGATGCCCGCGGCCGCGAGTTCGTCGACGGCACTGCGGAAGACAGTCTCCTGCGCGGCATTGGAGGGGTGATCGGGCTCGTCGGCACAGGCCAAGTGCGACCACACACCGGTAATCTCGACGCTCCCCGCGGACTGAGCGATCGCGGCGGTCGCGGCCAGCGCGGTCCAGGCCTCACCTCGCGCCCCGTTGCGCGACAGCCCCGTGTCGACCTTGAGCTGCACCTTGGGCCGGTGAGGAGCCGCAGTCAGTATCTCCCCGAGCTGCTCTACCGTGGAGGCCGTGACCTCGACATCCGCAGCGATCGCCGCGGCGAAGTCGGCACCGGGACTCGCGAGCCAGGTCAGCAGATTGCCCGAGTCGCCTGCGGCACGAAGCGCCAGCGCCTCGTCGATCGTGGCCACCCCGAGCCAGGACGATCCCGCAGCGCGGGCAGCGCTCGCCATCGGCACCATCCCGTGGCCATAGGCATTGGCCTTGACGACCGTCATGAGCTGCGCGGATGGTGCGCAGTCCGCCAGCGCGGCGATGTTCGCGGCGAAGGCATCGAGGTCGATAACGGCCTCGAGCTGTGGATGGGCCATCAGTGTCTCCAGTCGCGGACGTCGTCGAGCTCGCCGTTGCGGAATGCCGCGATCGTGCCGGGCAGCGCCAAAGCCACGACCGACGCGGTGATGGGTCCCCCGCGGTTGGCGCGGACGCTCGCCGCACCGTGCAGGAAGGCCGCAAGTGAGCCCGCATCGTGCGTGTCGGCGCCCGAAGCCACCAGCGAGCCTGCCAGCCCCGCCAGCACGTCACCCGCTCCGGCTGTGCCCAGCCACGGCGATCCGGTGAGGTTGACGCGAGTGG
>JBBSSC010000201.1:0-4576 GCA_038242465.1 Propionibacteriales bacterium
CGGGCTTCTTGGCCTTGGCGGGCCAGTGGCGGCACGGCTCGTTGTACCAAGCATTGCCCCAAGTCACGTACGGCGCCTTCGCATAGATCTTCCAATTGTCGCGCGACCACTTGCGCCAGCTCTGGGGCCACTTCGCATCGGTGCACTGCACGCCGAGGTAGACCGCGTAGCCGTTGTCGTCGCCATAGCCGCTCGCATCCAGGTAGGACGCCTCGAGCGCCGCGACGTCATTGTTGTTGATGAACCCCGAGAACGTGGTGGCCAGATCGGTCCAGGTCGACTGGTAGTAGCCGGCGTACAAGAAGGCATCGTTCCACTCGCTGCCGCCGAGCTTGCCGCCCACAGCCTGAACCGGCGACCGGTACAGCTTCCGCTGCGTCGCGTAGAAGAGCTTGCGAACCTCCTCCTTGGTGTCACCCAGGTGATACGCATCGTCATGCTCGGCGAGCCAGCCGAACCAGATGTTCATGTTGCGGTCGAAGGCCGTGTCCTGGTTGAGATTCGCCTCGTACCAGACATCGCGCGGGTCGACGGTTCCGTCGAAGACGACGCGGCGCATCTTGTTGGGGTACAGCGTCGCGAAGACCTGGCCGAGGTATGTGCCGTACGAGAAGCCGTAGTAGTTGATGGTCTTGGCACCGAGCGCCTTTCGGATCGAGTTCATATCCTTCGCGGAGTCGATCGTCGTGAGGTGATCGAGGATCGCGCCGTTGTTCGCATCGCAGTCCCTGGTGTACTGACGGGTCTTGGCGAACCATGCCTTCTCGATCTTGCGGCTCGTCGGGACGTACTTGGGCCGGTTGTATCCCGCGTAGTTGGGATCGCATGACACAGCAGGTTCGCTCGAACCGACGCCTCGCGGGTCGAAGCCGATCCAGTCGTAGGCCTCGCCGGCATCCTTCGGCACAAACTCGCCAAGCACCGACAGGGTGAGGCCGGATCCGCCCGGTCCACCCGGGTTGACGAGCATGACGCCCTGAAAGTCGGCAGCAGGCACGCTGTGCTTGATCCGCGAGATCGCGAGCTTGATCTTCTTGCCATTGCGCTTGTTGTAGTCGAGCGGCACCGGCAACATGGCGCACTCCGCGCCACGGGACTGCAAACCTGTGCTTTCGCACTGGCCCCAGTTGATCGATGTCTGGGCGATAGGCGCGGTCTTCGCCTGCGCCACCGATGGCACCGTCAACGTCAGTGCTGGCAGCGAGATCGCCGCTGCCACGCACAACAATTTCTTGCGCATATTTCCCCCCAAGGAAGCGTCGCCCGGTCGAGCGGCTGCTTTCTCAAGGTTTCACGAGCCGATGCAGATGGCAACGGGTCGCGCTTAGATATTTGCGCGACTCAGATCGCGCAGGCCGGAGCTGGCGGCAGCGGCTCGGGGACGCCCAGCGACGGCATGCCGAGACCTACCGAACGCACCTCGGTCTTGCCCTGACGCGACTCCCACGCATCCCCCGACCTCGTACGCCGGACGCTGATGGGCGCCTCGTCGCTGACCAGGTGGTGGGGTGCCGAGTACGTGATGCGGACCTCGACCATGTCGCCGGGACGCACTTCGTCATCGCCCGGGACGAAGTGGACGAGCCGGTTGTCGCGCGCGCGTCCGGAGAGACGGTGGTTGGCGCCGTCCTTCTTGCCCTCGTGGTCGGCGACGAGCAGCTCGACGACCAGACCTTCCTGCTTCTTGGCCTCCGCCCAGGCGACCTCGTTGACGACCTCGATCAGCCGGTCGTACCGCTCCTGGACGACAGCCTTGGGCAGCTGATCGGGCAGCTCAGCGGCTGGAGTTCCGGGGCGCTTGGAGTACTGGAAGGTGTAGGCGCTGGTGAACCGTGCCTTGCGGACGACGTTCATCGTCTCGACGAAGTCCTCCTCGGTCTCGCCGGGGAAGCCCACGATGATGTCGGTCGTGATGGCGGCGTCGGGCATGGCCTCACGCGAGCGCTCGATGATGCCGAGGAACTTCTCCTGACGGTACGAGCGACGCATCGCCTTAAGGACGCGATCGGATCCCGACTGCAACGGCATGTGGAGCTGCGGCATGACATTCGCCGTCTCGGCCATCGCTGCGATGACGTCGTCGGTGAAGTCCTTGGGGTGCGGGCTCGTGAACCGGACGCGCTCCAGCCCCTCGATCTCGCCACAGGCCCGCAGCAGCTTGGCGAATGCCTGCTTGTCGCCGAACTCGACGCCGTACGCGTTGACGTTCTGGCCCAGCAGCGTCACCTCGATGACACCGTCGTCGACCAGCGCCTGCACCTCGGCCAAGATGTCGCCGGGTCGGCGGTCCTTCTCCTTGCCGCGCAGAGCCGGGACAATGCAGAACGTGCACGTGTTGTTGCACCCGACGCTGATAGAGACCCACGCGGCAAAGACCGAGTCGCGCTTGGTCGGCAGCGTCGACGGGAAGACCTCGAGCGACTCGAGGATCTCGACCTGCGACTCCTCCGCGATGCGAGCCCGCTCCAGCAGCACCGGCAGCGAGCCGATGTTGTGGGTGCCGAACACGACGTCAACGTAAGGCGCCTTCTTGGTGATCGTGTCGCGGTCCTTCTGCGCCAGGCAGCCACCCACGGCGATCTGCATGCCAGGATTCTTGGCCTTGACCGATGCGATGTGCCCGAGGTTGCCGTACAGCTTATTGTCGGCGTTCTCGCGCACCGCGCACGTGTTGAACACGACCAGGTCTGGCGTGGCGCCATCTTCGGCGCGGACGTAGCCGTCCGTCTCCAGCAGGCCGCCCAGTCGCTCGGAGTCGTGGACGTTCATCTGGCAGCCGTAGGTGCGCACTTCGTAGGTCTTGGTCATGGCTGGTCAATGATACGTGGCGTGACTGCAGGGTCATCCGGCTACGTGTAGTAGTACGGATGAACACGGTCAGAGATCGATTGTTCACAGTGGTCCCTGCGAAGGGACTTCGTGAAACGACGATCACGTCCTACTTAAGGTTCTTCAATCAGCTGGGGATACGTGGCCTCGATGATCCATCGTTGGAGGTCATCATTGAGGCCCTACGGACGTTGGACAACCCGAACACCCCGCGACCCGACGATGACCGCTGTCTTATCCGTTCTTGGTCATCAGATCAAGAACCCCAAGGACATAACCCGACGCTACGAACTGCCCAACGAATACACCTTGAGACTCGACCTGATGACTTCACGGCACGAGCCCGAGGGCTCCTGTTGATGTACGGAGGACTCCGCATCGGAGAAGCCTGCGCGACTCAGTGGTCCGACGTCCGACGTCCGAGGCGACCGGCTCACCGTCGCGCGGCAGGTGGTCGAGGTCGTCAAGACCGGGCAACCAACTGTGCGTCGAATCGGTCCGGTCAAAACCTCCGCCGACAGCGTGGTCATCCCCCATTGGCTCTCTCCGCGCATCGGCATGCTGGGTGATCCTGTCTCCCCCATGTCGGTCAGAGAGTCGCTACGGCGAGCAGGCGTCAAGGTCGGCATCAAAGTCAACCGTCACCTGTTGAGGCACTGGCACGCGACGGAGTTGATCAACCGCGGTGTGCCGCTTGCGCTTGTCTCCCAACAGATGCGTCACACTCGGCGATGCCGAGCGCGGTCTCGCCCTGAGAGTCGACCTCGGCGATCACATCGAACTTCACGGCGTCTGAGCGGCTCCCGTTCGGCTCGGTCCCGTTACGGCAAGCCCATCGAGTAGCGTCACAGCATGACCGACAGCTGGGAAGACGACCTCTGGACCGACGCCACCCGCACCGCCTTCCTGGAGGCGGGAGAAGCGGCCATCGCGGCGCTTCGCTCCCACCTTGCGGTGGTAGCGGCGACGGCGAGCAGTTCCGAAGAGCCGGCGATCGACGCGTCGGCTGAGGACGTCCGCCTAGCCTTCCTCGCGATGAGCGATGCCGAGTTCAACTACTCGTCCACGTTGGCACCGTTCTCATTGCTCGAACTCGACGACGACGACGCACAGGACATCGAGACCGATCACGACAAGGTCAGCATTATGTTCCGCCGCGACTTCCGCCTCACGTCGGAGTCAGCATTGATCGAGGCCGGCAAGGAGGCCTTTGCGAAGGTCTCTCCAGACGAAGCGCCGGACGCCGCCGACGAGGACATCAGCGATCTGGGTCGTGCGATCTACCAGATTGTTCATGTAGGCGGCGTCGATGCGCTGTCCGATGTCGCCGGCATCGAGCCGGTCGTCGGCATCATGCTGGCGCTCGGCCGTAACGAGCTCTTGACCGAAGAGGACGTGGATGAACTGCTGGACGATCCGGCCGAGCTCTTCGCCGGCGAGGGCGAGATCATTTACTCCCAGTCCGAGGTGTGGGCCTAATCCATTCGCATTTTGTTTGAATTCACAGGGTTTTCCACTGGTAGTCGAACACTTGTTCGATTAGAATGGACGCATGAACCCGCAGCCGACGATCGACGCGATGCGCACCGCCGCGCAGACGCTCTCGTCAGGCGACACCCGCGCTAAGCTGCGGGTATTGCAGGCGGTGCAGGACGCCGCCGACGCGGCAAAGTCCGTCTTGTTGGCCGAGCTTGCGGCGTCGAAGGAGTTCGAGATCGATGGCGCCTCGACACTCAAGGCTTGGGCA
>JBBSSC010000202.1:0-4575 GCA_038242465.1 Propionibacteriales bacterium
AAGGTGCAGACCGGGATCGCCCAGGGCAACCGGGTCTCGATCAATGCGCTGCTGACCCGCCTAGATCCCGCACTCGTGGGATCTTCGACCTACCTCGAGACGCCCAACGTCAATGGCATCCCTGCGGTCCTCGCGGCCCCTGACCTAGTCGATCCCGGCACGCCCGAGTCCTCAGGCCAGTACCCCTTCTTCGAGAACCTCGAACCCGTCGTGTTCCGTACAGCCGGCGGACGCCTCGGCTATGTCCGCCCGCTGCGCGATGAGGACGAAGACACCAACGCAGCCGACTACGTCCAGGTCGACGGCCGCCTCGACCTGACGATCCACACGACGGGCCAACTCTTGGCTCCCACCGTCACATCGAGCGCCGGTACCGAGCTCGACACCAAGGCCAAGACGGTCTACTCCGTGTCATATGCCCAGAAGCCGCGTACTGGCCTCAAGTCGATCGTCTGGGACTTCGGCGACGGCTCGGTCAAAAACACGACCCGCGAGAAGCCCAAGAAGTCCTACGCCAAGCAGGGCACGTATCCCGTCGTCGTCACGGTTCGCACGAAGGACGGATCGTACGGCCGCTCCCCCGCCACCGAGGTCAAGGTCGACAAGCCGCCCAAGGCCCCCAGCAGCGGCACCGGCGGTGGCACGGGCCAGGGTGGATCGGGCGGGGGTGGATCGAGCGGGGGTGGATCGGGCGGCGGGTTCCCCGCGCCGTACGAGCCACCCACCTTCAGCGCCCCCGACTTCACCTCGCCCGAAGAGTTCGAGGAGCCCCCCGTCGAGGAGGAGCTGCCCGAACCGGTTCCCGTCGACGACGGCCTCGAGCCCGTCGAAGGCTTCGTGCTCGCGGGCTCCGAGATCGTCCCTGGCGGCACGCCCGAGGCGATCCCCGGCACCCAGAGCTCGTCCGCCCCTGCCCCTGCTAGCCAAGAGGCGATGCGCACCCGCGTCGCAACCTGGCTCGTCGCCGCACTGACGGTCGTCCTGCTGATCGGCATGGGTGCCGCCACCGAGACACGATGGTTCCGAAATCGACTGCGCCACCTCAGGAGACGTACATGAGCGACAAAATCTACGACATCATCTTCCGTGTCGCGGAGGTGCTGGAACTGCCCGTAGTGATCCTGACGCTCCTGGCGCTGGCCGCCGTGCTCGTCGAGGTAGGTGCGTTCATCACCGAGCTCATCAAGCGGCGCAGCCGGACGTTCTCGGCCCTTGCGAAGGCTGGCGCCTCGGCACGTCACGCGGTCAACGAGAACCGGATCGACGAGGCCTCGGCCCTGCTGCAGACCGTCGCCTGGAGCTCTCCTGTCAGCAAGGCGTTCAAGGTCCTGATCGAAGCGGTCACCAAGCCCGGCGCCGACACCCGCATCGCCAAGGAGCTCGCCGACTTCGACTTCGGCCGTCAGGCCCGGCTCGGACGCACACGCCTGCTGGTGCGGCTCGGCCCTGCGCTCGGTCTCATGGGCACCCTCATCCCGCTGGCCCCTGCGCTCGACGGCCTGGCCCGCGGCGATGTCGACGCCCTGACCGAAAATCTTCGCCTGGCGTACAGCATCACGGTGCTCGGCATCCTGATCGGCATTCTGGCGCTGGCCCTGTCACTGTTCCGCGAGCGCCTGTACGGGCAGGACTTCTCCGATCTGGAATATGTCGCGGCGATCCTGACCGATGACGGCTCAGCAGCCATCTCGATCACCCCATCGACACCGGATCCCGTTGCGAGCGCGGACCGCACGACCGGTACCGCCGTCATCCCGTCGGTACCCGTTCCGGTGCCTGTGCCGCCGGCTCCTCGTCTGCCGGACGCCACCTCATGATCAAGGTCACCCCTCGTGCCCGTGTTCACCAGGACCGGGCGGGAGATCCGCTCGACGGCCTGGTCAACATGTTCGACATCGGCATCGTCCTCGCGGTGGGCTTTCTCATCGCGGCGCTGTCGTCGCTGGGCTTGTCGGGAGCCGTCAGCGAGGGCGGACTGACCAAGCCCGCGCTCGACGAGGTCACCCTCAAGCCCGGCGAGACGGCCAAGGACGTGCCCAAAGAGGGAGTCAAGACCGAAGGCCGCGGCACCCCTGTCGGCACGGTCTACCGCCTCGCCGACGGTCGGCTGATCTATGTCACGGGCGATGGCACCTCTGCACCCGTCACCCCCGAGGGCGACGGCACCCAGCCGCCGACCTCCCCCACAGACAACTTCCCGACCCCGTTCCCGACGCCAGGCGGCTGAGTCAGCCGCGCGCTGCCGCGCCCTTCAGCGTGAGATCGACGATCCACGCGATATCGGCTGCGGCCTCGGCCGGCGGCTTGGACGGGCGGGTCAAGGCCGACAGCACCAGCCGGACGACCGATTCGGCGGCCACCGCAAGCTCGGCCTCGGTCAACCCCGTCGGCGGATAGAGTTCGGTCACCCTCTCCTGGACGATCGTGACGGACGCCTCGGCGATCTGGCCCGACTCCGTCGTAAGGATCGCGAGGAAGTCGTTGTCGTGATCGCGAGGCGCCGATCTCGCGATGGCACGGACGAGGAGACTCTCCTCCCCCATCGTGAGCACTCCCTCACATGCCGACCGGATGCCCTCCACGAGATCGCTCGACTCGGCCATACGGACGCTCACGACGTCGAGGAATCGTTGGAGCTCACGGAGAGCGAGCTGTTCGGCAAGTCCGTGCTTGGTGCCGAACTCGTTGTAGACGGTCTGCCTGCTGACGCCCGCGGCGCTCGCGACCGCCGACATCGTGACATCCGTCCAGCCTGCTCGCTCGATAATGGCGTGCGCCGCATCGAGGAGGCGCACGCGCACCGGTCGGGGGAACGCACGGTTCATCCGCGTGCTCTTATCGACGCGACCTCGCTGAGCGTCACAGCCGCACCGATCCAGCCGCGGGCGGTCCGCACATCGCGCGGACGTCCGATCGACACCGCACCTCGCACGACGCCGTCATCGAGCAGATAGGCGATGAAGTCACGTTCGGCGATCGAGCCGTCGACCACGAGCTCGTGCGTGCCCTCGGGCCAGCCCGCGACCTGCAGATTGTGGCCGTACTGGTCGGACCAGCACCAGGGAACCTCGTCGAATGGCTGCTCGCTGCCGGCCATGATCTTGCCGACCGCGGCGCCGTGTTTCTGCGCACCCTGCCAGTGCTCGACGCGGTGACGTCCACCCAGCACCGCACTCGGCTGGTTGGCGACATCGCCCGCCGCGTAAACACCTTCGATGGATGTGCGGCCGTACGCGTCGACGCGGATCCCGCCGCCCTCTTCGGGACCGGCGATCTCGATACCGGCAGCCGCAGCGAGCTCGACATTGGGCTGCATCCCGACCGCCACGACGACCACGGGGGCCGACCAGCTGCGCCCGTCAATGGCACGAACAGCCGTTTGCCCGTCGACATCAAGGATCGTGTCGACCGTGACTCCTGTGTGCAGGTCGACGCCCTCGGAGGTGTGCAGCTCGACATACATCCGGCCCAGCTCGGGCGGGAGCAGCCGGGGCAGCGGCAAAGCAGCGGCCTCCAGAAGCGTCACGTGACAGCCCATCCCGCGGGCGCTTGCGGCAATCTCGGACCCGATCAGCCCGGCACCCACGACGACGATGGGTGAGCCTGCCGCGAGCTCATCGCGCAGGCGCGGCACATCCGCGAGCCCCCGCAGCGTGCGGACGCCCGAAGCGACCCACGGGCTGGCGGCTCGGCCACCCGTCGCGATCAACAGCGCATCGAAATCCATCGGCGCGGCACCATCGAGCTCCACGGTGCGGCCAGCTGAATCGATCGAGAGGGCTCTCGTCCCCGTGCGCAGCGAGATGTCCTTCTCGGCGAACCACTCGGACTTCTTGATCGCGATCTCTTCGGTGGACTTCTCCCCGCGGATGATCTCCTTGGACACCGGCGGCCGTCGGTACGGCAGGTACGGCTCGTCGCCGATCAGCTCGATGGTTCCGTCATATCCCGCCATCCGCAGGGAGGCGGCGGCGCTGACGCCGGCGATGCCGGCGCCGATGATCACGGTGCGTCGCGTCATCGCAAGACGTCCATCAAAGCTGGACCATCACGAAATCGGCCTTGGCCGCGCCGCAGTCGGGGCACGTCCAGTCATCGGGGATGTCCTCCCACTTGGTGCCGGGCGCGATGTCCTCCTCCGGCCAGCCAGCGGCCTCGTCATAGACGAAGCCGCACTGCTGACACTCCCACTGCTTCATGCCGCACCTTCCTGGTTGGACGGGACGAAATCGACTTGCTCGCGCACACCGCAGTCTGGGCAAGCCCAGTCGGGATCGATGTCGTCGAAGGCCGTGCCCGCCGGCCAGCCCTCCCGCGGATGGCCCACGGCTTCGTCATAGACATACTCGCAGTTGGGACAGATCCACCTGCTCATACGTCTACCTTCCCGTAGCGCTCCTGGTACTTGTCGGCGACGCGCGGATGCAAATTCGTCCGGGAGAGATCACCGTCGTAGTGGCCCATGACCCTCTTGTCCATCGCCGACCTCCAGATCTGCGGCACCCAGCTGAGCACGATCATGCCCGCATAGCCCGTGGGCAGCACGGGAGCCTCCTTGAAGTCACGCAGCGCCTG
>JBBSSC010000203.1:0-4575 GCA_038242465.1 Propionibacteriales bacterium
GCGAGCCGGCGTCGTCGAGCCGGATATCGCCGATAGCAACGTCCCCGGCAGCCCCAAAGGTCATGATGCTGGCCTCGGTACGGGTGGCCATGTCGGCGACGCGCGGATCGTCAGCGTTGAGCACCGCCACACCATCTGCGTTGAGCGCCTGGGGCAGCTCACCTTTGGCCTCGGCGATGCGGGCGGCCGAGCCGAACTCGCCGACGTGGGCAGAGCCCACATTGAGCACTATGCCGATGTCGGGCGGTGCGATCTGGCACAGGTAGGTGATGTCGCCGACGGCGCGGGCGCCCATCTCCACGACGAGATAGCGGGTCAACTCGTCGACCTCCAGCACCGTCAGCGGCACGCCAAGCTCATTGTTGCGATTGCCCCGGGTCGCGACCGTGGCGCCTTCGGGGGCCAGCAGGTGCGTGAGCAGATCCTTGACGCTGGTCTTGCCACTGGAGCCCGTGATCGCGACGATCTGCACGTCCTCGCGCTCATCGAGCACGTGGCGGGCCAGCTGGCCCAACGCCGTGGTCACGTCGTCGACGATAACCGAGGCGAGGCCGGTGTCGCGCGATGCCAGGATTGCGGCAGCACCCGTCTCGATGGCCCGAGCCGCATAGTCGTGGCCGTCGACGTGTTCGCCTGCGATGGCCACGAACAGACCTCCGGGCTCGATCTGGCGCGAGTCGAGGCTTGCCGGAGCATCTACCGCAATCGACGGATCGCCGACGACCCTTCCGCCGGTGAGCTCGGCGATCTCGCCGAGCGTTATGGGGATCATGCGTGAGCGCCAATCAGCTGGATGAGCACCTCGCGGTCGTCGAAGGGGTGGATCACGCCATCGATCTCCTGACCAAGCTCGTGCCCCTTGCCGGCAACCACGAGAGTGTCGCCGAGATGCGCCATCGCGACAGCGTGGACGATAGCCTCACGACGACCCGGCACCTCGATCGCGACACCCGGGCCCGCGGCGGCGCCCTCCATGACGGCGGCGCGGATCGCGGCAGGATTCTCGGTGCGCGGATTGTCGTCGGTCACGATGACGATGTCGGCGTGCCGTGCGGCGGCTTCTCCCATCAACAGGCGCTTGCCGTGGTCGCGGTCTCCCCCGGCGCCCATCACGACGATGAGGCGCCCGGCCGTCACTGCCCGCAGCGCGCTCAGCACGGCCGTCACCGCATCTGGCTTGTGGGCGTAGTCGACGATCGCTGTGAAGGACTGCCCTGCGTCGACGCGTTCCATGCGTCCGGGCACTCCAGCACTCGCGCGGATCCCGGCGGCGAGCTCGGCGGGATCGCGGCCGGCGGTGGCGAGCGCCGCGATGATTGCCAGAGCATTCGAGACGTTGAAGACGCCCGGCAGGGGCACCGAGAGATCGATCGCGAGACCGTCGGGTCCTAAGACCTCCAGATCGGTGCCGAGTCGGTGCGGACGGATGTTGACCGCGCGCCAGTCGGCGGGGTTGCCGTCGGTCGAGAACGTCGTGACGGGCAGCGGGGTCAGCTCACGCAGCCGGCGGCCGTACGCATCATCGATGTTGATGATCGCGCGACGCGCATGCCCGGGGGTGAACAGGGATGCCTTGGCGAGGAAGTACTCCTCGAGGTCGTGGTGGAAGTCGAGGTGATCGCGGCCGAGGTTGAGGAATACCGCGCCGTCGAAGGCGAAACCGTCGACGCGCCCCTGCACGAGTGCGTGGCTCGACACCTCCATCGCGCACACCTCGACCTGCTCCTCACGCATGACCGCGAACAGAGCCTGGAGCTGCGGCGCCTCCGGGGTCGTCAGTGCCGAGGCAGCGGGCACCTTCGCAATCCGTGTTCCGATCGTCCCGACGACCGCGCACGAGCGGTTACCCAGGGCGGCCTCGGCGAGATAGGTCGCGGTGGTCTTGCCCTGCGTGCCCGTGATGCCGAGCGTCGTGAACGACGCTGCGGGATGGCCGTAGAACGTCGCGCTCAGCGCAGCCAGCCGCTTGCGCGGCTCATCGACCACGATGACTGGTAGGTCGGTGTCGACGATCATGGCCGCACCCGCAGGATCGGTCAGGACTGCGACGGCGCCCTTCTCACGCGCGACACCCGCATAGGTCGCGCCGTGCGCATTGGCACCGGGAAGAGCCGCATAGAGATCACCCGGCAGAACCTGCGAGGTGTTGAGGCTGATGCCCGTCACCACAGCTTCGCCGGAGGCGGCAGAACCTAGCTCGGCCGCCAGCTCCGAGACTTCCCACCGAGGTACCTGCGAAGGCCGCACCCGCATCACATCGCTCACCACGCAACCCTATCCAACGCTGAGGAGGGGGTTACTGCCCCTTGAGGAGGGGGTTGTCGAAACACACCGGAGGCGGTAACCCGCGCCTCCGCAAGCGGGAGGTGCCCCCACTCACGGTGCAGTAACCCCCTCCTCAGCGCGAGGGCAGTGGTCACCAGTCCTCAGCGATCTCGGGGCTCTTGGAGCCGCTGGGCGCGACGCCGAAGCGCTCGAGGGCCATCGACATGATGTCGTGGAACACGGGCGCCGCGGTCGAGCCGCCGCCCGCATTGCTGTACGGCTTGTCGAGCACGATGTAGGTCAGGAAGCGCGGGTTGTCGGCCGGGGCGAAGCCCATGAACGACACCGTGTTCTGACCGCGGATGTAGCGACCAGAGGCGGGATCGACGCGCCACGCGGTGCCGGTCTTGCCGGCCACGCGATAGCCCTCGATCTGGGCCGCGGGTGCCGTACCATCATCGGCCGTGACCGACTCCATCATCCGGGTCACAGTCGCCGCGGCGTCCTTGGAGATGATCCGGTGACCGCCCTTGCCCTCGACGGGCGTCTCGTTGCCATCGGCGTCAACCGTGCCGCTCACGACGCTGGGCTCGCAGATCGTGCCGGCATTCGCGATCGCGCCGACCGCACGCATCATCTGCATCGCAGTGACCGAGATACCCTGGCCAAACGAGATCGTCGCATGATTGGCCTTGGTCCAGTCTTTGCCGTCGGTCAGGATGCCCTTCGACTCGCCCGGCAGGTTGACGCCGGACTCCTGGCCGAAGCCGAACTTGCGCAGGTAGTCATGCATCGTCTCGTTGCTCATCTGCTGCGCCGCGACGATGGTGCCGAGGTTGGATGACTTCTTGATGACGCCGGCAGCGGTCAACTGGAGCGTGCCGTGCTCCCAGTAGTCACCGATCGGGTACCTGTCGATCGTCAGCCCAGACGGCACCACGATCGGGGTGTCGGCCTTGATCTTGCCCAGATCGGCGAGCGCCGCCATCGTGACGGTCTTCAGCACGCTGCCCGGCTCGTACACGGTCTGCACGCCGCGCGAGACCGTGTTCGAGTCGACCATGCCCGAGCGCGTGTCGGCGTCGAATGTCGGCGCCTGCGACACCTGGATGAGCTGGCACGTCTTGACGTCCATCGTGATCGCCAGCCCCCAGTCGGAGCTGGACTCGCGGACGGCATCGGCGAGCCGCTGATCGGCGAACCACTGCAGATCGCGGTCGATCGTGGTCTTGACGTTCTTGCCGGGCACCATCTCGGTCACGGTGCTGTCGGCCATCGGAATGCGCTGACCCGTCGGCGAGACCTCGTACGTGCTGGAACCGTCGGTTCCGGTCAGCTGTTTGTCGAACTCCTGCTCGAGGCCTGCGACGCCCTTGCCGGTGCCGTTGACATAGCCGAGCAGATTGGCCGCGAGCTTGCCGCCGGGGTACGCCCGAAGGTTCTCCTTCTCGCTGAAGACGCCGATGAGCTTGGCTTCGGCGATTGCGTCCAGTGCCTTATCGGCCGTCCACTTGGGAACATCCTTCACAAGCTGGACGTAGCGGGACCCGGGCTTGCGCAGAAGATCGATCGTGTCGAAGTAGTCGATGCGGTCACCGAGCTTCTCGCGCAGGATGCGGGCGATCTGCGGAGCATCGATTGCCGTCATGCTGGGGTCTGCGGTGATCGTCAGGCCATCGACGCTCGTCGCGAGCTCGGCACCATTGCGGTCGAGGATCGCTCCGCGCGGCGCGGGATCGCTGCGTGTCGCGGAGCCGGCCGCCACCGACTTCGCCGCGTAGGCGCTGGCGTCGAGTCCCTGGATCTGGAACAGGCGGACGCCGAACACGCCGAAGATGATGAAGACCAGCACGGTGCACGCACGTAGACGTCGCCTAGTCAGGATCTGTCCGTGGGTCATTGCGTCACACCCTTAATGCTGTTGCCGGGCTCGGCGGCCTGGGGCTTGCCGAAGACCTTGCCGTCGGGGACTCGCAGGAACACGGGATTGGGATTGGGGACCATGCCGATCTCGAGTGCCCTGCGCGCCACGTTGGCCGGGCTCTGGAGCTGGTCGACCTCGCGGCCGATCAGCTGCTGCCTCGCCTCCAGCGACGCAGCCTCGCGGTTGAGCTTGGCAGCTTCGAATGACTGCGCCTGCAGCACCGTGCTCATCAGGATCAGGCCCACGAGCCCGGCTGCGAGCACGCCCATCACGACGACGACGAACGGTGCCTTGCGAGCTCGGCTGCGGACCGGGCGGACGAGACGCAGGCCAACGGCCTTGGCCTCGTCGAACCGGCTGGGCGCGGCAGTGAGCGAGCGAGCGAC
>JBBSSC010000204.1:0-4567 GCA_038242465.1 Propionibacteriales bacterium
CTCCGTTCGGGCCGATCAAGCCGCAAATCTCGTTGTCGGCCACGGTGAAGCCCACGCGATCCAGTGCTGTCACGCCACCGAAGCGCATGACCAGATTGGATATCTCCAGCACCTCTGACCCTCCTCTTCCTGCTCGAATTTCCCGCCACTCTCACCGCTTGCAGGTGGTGACGCCGATCACTATAGTTAGCAACGTGACTAAGTTATACCCCATCTGCGGAGGCCGGTCAACGAATCGCTTCGCCTGACCTGCCCGCTGCAAGCCGCCCCTCACAACTGATAGGCATGTCCCATGACCAGCGCCGATGAACGCGCCCCCTCAGAGAGCGAGGACGTCACTCAGCTCGAGCCCGACGGCCCCAACTCCATTGCCGTGGCCAATGGCTATCTGGCTGACGAGTGGTCGCTGTGGATCATCCGGATGGCACTTCACGGCGCACGTCACTACACCGACTGGCTCAAGCTCGGCCCGATCCCCGGGACGGCTCTCACCACCCGGCTTGCAGCGCTCGTCGACGCGCAGGTCCTGACCAAGAACCGCTACAGCGAGCGGCCGGTCCGCTACGAATACTTGTTGTCGGCCCGCGGCCGTCAGGTCTGGCCGATCCTGCTCTCGATGTGGGCCTGGGAGCGCACCTGGGTCGACGACGACGATGCTGCCGACCTGCCGCGCATGCGCCACACGACGTGCGGCGAATTCACCGACCCCGTCCTGACCTGCGACTCCTGCCGCGCAAGCATCCGCTGGCGCGAGGTCGACGGCAAGATCGGTCCGAGCGGTGACTGGTCTCGAAATCTGCAGATCACGGCTCGCCGCCAACGCTCGCGCAATGACAAGCGGCCGAGCGAGTCGATCAACCAGACCATGCAGCTGATCGGCAATCGCTGGTCGATCGCGATACTGGGTGCCTCGTTCCTCGGCGTGACCCGCTTCAGCGAGTTCCAAAAACACCTGTCGGCATCTCCGACGATCATCGCCGACCGCCTCAGCGTGTTCGCCGACCTGGGCGTGCTCGAGCAGGTCCCGACCGCCGAACGGGCCGACTGGATGGAATATCGGCTGACTGCTAAGGGCCTGGCATTCCTACCGATCGTCCTGCTCATCATCCAGTGGGGTCACCGCTGGTTCCGCGCACCCGACGGCCCGGCATTGATCATGCATCACGGCACGTGCGGGTCCGAGTTGCACGTGATCTTGACCTGCAGTTCGTGCCGCGAGCCATTGCGTGGCTTCACGATCGAGGCTGTGGAGGCCAGCAGTGACGTCGTCACAGGCCCGCTTCCGTGAAGCTGATCTCCGGACGCGCCAGGACGCCGTTGCAGCTGTTGCAGGTGAACTGAGGTTCGAGCTCGGCACCGCATGCCGTGTGCACCAAGGACAATCCGGACTGGCCGTCCTCGGCGAGCCAGCGCGCAGCCCAGCTGTTGATCGTCGCCGTCACCGAGAAGAAATCGATGCCCTTGGGCGTCAGCCGGTACTCCTGCCGACGGCCGCCGGCCGCCACGGATTCGCGACTCAACATCCCGCTCTCCACGAAAAGCTCGAGCCGGTGAGTCAACGTGACCGGCGAGATCTTCAGATGCGACTGAAACTCATGGAACCGCCGACTGCCCATCAGCGCGTCAGACAAGATCATGGTCGACCAGCGGTCACCCAGCACGCTCGACGCGTCGATCGGGACACTGAGCGTCGGCGATCGACGCGACCGGCGCCCCACGACGTCGAGCAGTAGCCGGTCATCGACGGTTCCGCGAACATCGCGAGCCGTCAGCCCGATGGCGCCGCAGTGACCGCAGCCGAAGACCGGACGGGTTGCGTTGCCACACGTGTGGTGCTGCAATCGCAGCCCGCTGTCGCGGTGGTGCGCACCGGCCCACGTACGGTCCCAGGTCCACAGCGCGATCATGATCCGCCACAGGTCGATGCCAGATTCGGTCAGCAGGTACTCATGCCGTGGCGGGTGGGACTGATAAGCCCTTGTGTAAAGCAGGCCGTCATCGACAAGGCCCCGCAGTCGCCGAGACAGCACCGGATCGGAGATGTTGAGCGAGTCGCGCAGGTCTTGGAATCGTCGCTGCTCGGCAAATATCGCCCGGACGATTCTGACGGTCCACATATCACCCATCAGCACCAAGGCTCGCCCCAACGGAGACGCAGTCTCCTCGATCGCGGGCACGACCCGGTCCTTCGTCACGTCGGATCCTTCCGCTCGGGCGACACCCAGCGTAATGCAGGCGTCCGGGAACTCCATGCCACAAGAATATTTCGTTGACAAGTAACTTTTCATCTTGTAGTAATTAACTATGAAGCTGCATTCACCCGATCGCGTGGAGGCCTTGACCGCGGCCGGCCACTGGGGTGCCGAAACGTGGCCGGAGCTGCTCGCCGGGCACGTCCGGGCGATGCCCGACAGGCTCGCGATCGTCGACCCGCCGAACCTTGCCGAGATCAGCGGCACCGCGCCGCAACGACTGACCTGGGCCGAATTCGGCCAGCAGGTCGACCTCCTCGCGAGTCAGCTACTGGCCTCCGGAGTCAGCCGGGGCGATGTCATCGGGCTCCAGCTTCCCAACTCGACCGATCTAACGATCAGCTACCTCGCGATCGCCTCGATCGGCGCCATCGCGACCCCGTTTCCGGCGCAGTACCGCGCATTCGAGCTCGGCCAGATGGGCCATCTCGCCCACATCACGGCGTTCATCGGCACCGGCCGCATCCTGGCCCACGAGCTGGCCGACGTCACCTCGACGCTGCGCGAGATCCCCGAGCTCGAGGCCATCTTGGCGTATGGGCCGTCGGTGCCAGAAGGCGTGATCGCCCTCGAACCGATCGTGCGCCACAGCGCACTGTTGTCCGACGCGTCGCGCGCAGCCCTTGCCGCACACCGGGCGGACTGGGACCACGACCCCAATGACGCCGTCACGATCTGCTGGACATCCGGCACCGAGTCGACACCCAACGGCGTGCCGCGTTGCCCGAACGACTGGCTGCCCATGGCGATCTCGAGCGTCGATGCCGCCGAGCTGACTGTCGATGATGTCTTGTTGAACCCGTTTCCGATGGTGAACATGGCGGGGATCGCCGGGATGCTCGTGCCCTGGCTTGTGACGGGCGCGGTCCTGGTGCAGCACCACCCCTTCGATGCGCCGACGTTCTTCGGCCAGCTCCACGACGATCAAGTCACCTACACCGTGGTTCCTCCGGCGTTGCTGATCCGTGCCCTCGACCTGCCCGGCTGCACGCCCGAGACCCTCGCGTCCGTGCGCGTCATCGGCTCCGGCTCGGCTCCGCTGCCGCCGTCGATGATCGTGGCCTGGCGCGAGCGCTTCGGCATCGACATCCTCAACTGCTTCGGCTCCAACGAGGGCATCAGCCTGATCAGCGATCCGCGCTCGGTTCCCGATCCTGTGCACCGATCAGTGCTCTTCCCACGCTTCGGCTCGCCCGATCACGCGTGGCCCAACCGCGCCTCGCGCGGCGTGCGCAGCAGGTTGATCGACCCTGTGACAGGGGACCTCGTCACGACCGCCGGCATCCCCGGAGAGCTGCGCCTCAACGGCCCGGGCATCTTCGCGGGATATCTCCCCGGAACGGCATCGTCCGACCCGTTCGACGCGGACGGCTTCTACTGCACAGGAGACCTGTTCCAGTACGTCGCCGATGACACCGGCGATCTGCGTTTCTTGCAGTACGTCGACCGGGCCAAGGACCTGATCGTCCGCGGTGGGATGAATATCTCCCCCGCCGAGATCGAGAGCCTGCTCCAGGAGCATCCGGCCGTCGCCGAAGTCGCTGTTGTCGGCATGCCCGATGACACGCTCGGCGAACGCACTCGCGCGGTGGTCGTCACGCACGACGGCCAGAGCCTGACGCTCGATGACGTGCTCGCCTTCCTGCGCGAGCGGCAGATCGCGAACTACAAGCTGCCCGAGAGCCTCATCGTCATCGACGCTCTGCCACGCAATCCCGTCGGCAAGGTACTCAAGCGCGAGCTCCGCGCCCAGGTATGAACCCATCACCACTCACGCACCGGAGGCCCCCCATGGCACAGGATCTCTACATTCTGGGCGGCGCCCAGACCGACTTCGCCCGCAATTGGGCCAAGGAGGGGCTCGGCCTGATCGACATGCTGACCGAAGTGCTGCCGGAGACCTTTGCCGACGCTCAGGTCGAACCGCACGAGATCCAGGTCGTGCACGTCGGCAATCTCGCCGGCGAGCTGTTCTCCGGTCAGGCCCAGCTAGGCGGACTCGTCGCGGCGGCCGAGCCAGGACTCGTCGGACGTCCGTCAACCCGCCACGAAGCGGCCTGCGCCTCCGGCAGCACCGCGATCGTCGCGGCCGGAGCCGACATCGAGTCTGGTCGCTACGACGTCGCACTGGTCGTCGGCCTCGAGCTGATGCGCAACGTCTCGGCCAAGCAGGCGGCCGACAACCTCGGCACCGCGGCCTGGGCTGGCCGCGAAGCCGTCGACGCCGAGTACGCCTGGCCGGCCCTGTTTGCTGACGTGGCCGCGGAGTACGACAAGCGTTACGGGCTGGATCACGCCGTCCTGGGACGCTTCGC
>JBBSSC010000205.1:0-4558 GCA_038242465.1 Propionibacteriales bacterium
CGCAGCATCGTGCCGGACGATGTCGGTCGTCATGCCGAGCACGCCGAACACGTGCGACAGCATGTTGACGAAATCGTCCTCGCCGTCGAGGATCACGACCCGTTTGCCCGTCAGCGAGGGCACGGGCGCAGCGCCCGACTGATCCGTGAGCCAGAACTGGCTGAGCCGCTGATTACGCGAGCCGAGCGCGATGATGACCTCGTCCTCGCGCGTGAAGGCATCCCAGGCACTCGATCCATGGCTGTCGACCGGCTCCGGCGCCGACTCGACCAGGCCGAAGGCACTGAGGATGCCCGCGGCCTTGGCCCACGTCTCGGTCGTCTCGTAGTCGGCATCCGAGTCGCGGACGAGGGTCGCTCCGGCGGTGACCTTGAGATTGCCCTCGAGATCGATGTCGGCCGTACGGATCAGGATGGGCGCATCGGCACGCTGCTCGCCGTTCTCGTCGCGGCCGATCAGCGCGGCGACGGATGCGTAGTAGCCGCGGCCCTCCATCTCGTACTTCTTGATCAGGCGGCAGGCGTTCTCGACCGGACTGCCTGTGACGGTCGCGGCGAACATCGAGTCGCGCAGGACCTCGCGGACATCGCGGTGCGTGCGGCCAGCCAGCAGGTACTCGGTGTGAACGAGGTGCGTCATGGGCTTGAGGTACGGCCCGAGCACGAGTCCGCCCTCATGGCAGATATCGCACATCATCTTGAGCTCTTCGTCGACGACCCTGAAGAGCTCGTAGATCTCCTTCTCGTCTTAGAGGAACTTCAGCAGCTCGCGCTTCTTGTCGGCGTGCGTCTCGAGACCGCGCATGCGGAACGTCCCGCTGATGGGGTTCATCCGCACCTGGCCGGCCTCGAGGCTGACGTGCCGCTCGGGCGATGCGCCGATCAGGTAACGGTCACCCGTGAAGATCAAAAAGGTCCAGAACGCGCCCCGCTCCCGCTCGAGTAGCCGGCGGAACACCGTCAGTGCGGCGTCGTGCCCCCAGTCGGCGACCTGCGCCCGATAGTGGCGTCCGATCACGAGGTTGGCACCCTCACCCTGGCCGATCTCGCCGTCGATGATCTGGCGGACGATGTCGGCGTAGTCGGCGTCGGACGTCTCGAAACCGCCGCGATCGGTGAACTCGACCGGCACATCGGGCAGCGCGTCGAGCACCTCGGCGATCGGCAGCTCGGCGCTGTAGGCGATCTCGATCGCAGTCAACGGCGTGCCGTCTTGGTGCGCTTCGAAACCGCGTTCGCGCGCCTGCGCGTACGGCACCAGCACGAGGTGGTCCCACGCACTTTCCGCACCGGTCTTCAGTGGGATGTCGCCGAGCACGTCGAGATCTGTGCGCGGTCCACCCACCAGGGTCACGGTGTCGGACTCACGGACGCGGATCAGGGCAAAAGCCGGTTGAGCCAGGAGCTCGTCGAGGGAGGTCATCGCAGTTCCTTCAGTTGATCTCGACCGGCGAGGACGAGTGCTACACAAACGCTGTTTCACAAACAACAATGCCCAGAGCCGGCCATGAGGCGGTCTGGGCAAAAATCAACAGGCCACCGCTAGGAGTGGCGCCACCAGGTGAGGTGCTGGACTGTCATGGCAGGAGCCTAGCGCAGGGCCTGTCCTGACGCGGAGCCTTGTCCGAGTGGTATCACGACGATACCATCGGACTATGACCATGACACTGTGACTGACCGATGAACAAGATGCTGCCCTGGTCATCTTGGCCAAGGCGCAAGGCGTGAGCAAGAACGAGGCTGCGGCGCGCGCAATCGTCGCGCAGGCACGTGCAGATGTTCGACGCGAAGAGATCCGCGAGGCCGCCCGCAAGGCGATCGACGAGTACGGGCCTCTGCTCGATCGCCTCGCCCAGTGATCGACTACGTTGCGCTCGAAGACCTTCTTGAGCTGGTCGATGTCGCTCGTCTTCAGGCAGTCCGCGATGTCGGACTGCTCGACTCAGCTGCTCATCGTCCAATGACGAGCGTCTTCGGTGACGACGCCTATCCGACGCTGCATGGAAAAGCTGCCGTGCTGCTCGAGTCGATCGTTCGCAATCATCCGCTGATCGATGGCAACAAGAGATTGGGATGGCTTGCTGTCACGGTGTTCTACCGACGCAACGGCGAACCATTTCACGTCCCCCACGACGAGGCGTATGACTTGGTCATTGCGGTGGCCACCGGCACGATGAGCTACCAGGAGTCTGCTGCCAGACTGGTCGCATGGACATCGACGTCGACCTGATCCGACGCGATCTCGCCCACCTCGTCAACATCCCCAGCATCGGTGGCTCGGAGGCCGAGATCACCGTGCAACGCTGGTGCGCGGCGACCCTGACGGGCCTCGGGCTCGAGGTCGACCAGTGGAAGATCGACCTCGGCGAGCTGCGTGACGATCCGGACTATCCCGGCGAGGAGGTCGAGCGCGACGAGGCGTGGGGCGTGGTCGGTGTCTCCGGCGAGGGCACGCCGGCGCTGATCCTCAACGGCCACGTCGACGTCGTCCCGCCCGGCGACATCGAGGCGTGGACCGACGCCGATCCATGGCTCGTGCGCGAGATCAACGACCGCTGGTTCGGCCGCGGCGTCTGCGATATGAAGGGCGGCGTCGTGGCGATCATCGCGGCGGCCCGCGCCGTCAGCCACCTCGAGCTGAAACGTCCGTTCGCGGTGCACTCCGTCATCGGCGAGGAGGACGGCGGCATCGGCACATTCGCGACGCTGCGCCGCGGCCACACCGGTGATGCGTGCATCATCGCCGAGCCCACCGCAGGGCAGATCGTGGCCGCAAACGCCGGCTCGCTGACATTCCGGATCGCGGTGCAGGGACGCGCGACGCACGGGTCGATGCGCGCCACAGGCCACAGCGCGATCAGCGCCTTCGAGCTGATCCACCGGGCCCTGGCGCAGCTCGAGGACACCCGGAATACCGCCCCACCTGCACCCTTCGGCGTCCAGCCGTGGCCCATCAGCGTCGGCATCATCCAGGCGGGCGACTGGGCCAGCACGGTCCCCGACCGGCTCATCGCCGACGGCCGGTACGGCATCATGCCGGACGAGTCATTTGCCGAGGCCATGGCGATCTTCGAGCAGGCCGTCGCGCGCGCAGCCGCGACCGACCCATGGCTCGCAACCCATCCTCCCGTCGTCACGTGGCCGGGTGGACGCTTCGCCGCCGGCTGCCTTCCCACCGGCGATCCATTCGGCGCGCAGGTCGCCACGGCCGTGGCCTCCGCCGGTGAGCCGCGACCTGAGCTCATCGGTGCTCCCTACGGATCGGATCTGCGGCAGTACGCCGCGGCGGGCATCCCGACCCTGCAATACGGGCCGGGCGACATCGCCGATGCGCACGCCGTCGAGGAGAGCGTCAGCATCGACGAGGTCGTGGCCAGCGCCCGGGCCTATGCCGAGCTGATCGTCGCGCGCTGCCGCTGACCGGTGCCGCCGTCACGAGATCACGGCGCCGAGGGCAGCTCCTCGGGCTTCGCCGTCTCATCGGCGCTGGGGTCCTCCACAGGATCGGGCTCCGCCTGCTCCGCGCCCTGCAATGGCAGGGGAAGCTCAACGTAGTCGGAGACGTCAATGGTCTGGGCAGGGTTGAACGAGACGACCTGGAGTCCCACGGGAGTGCCCTCGTCGTCGAATGTCACCACAGACACCTGCGCCTGTCGTCGCAGGCTGCTGCCAAGGGCGATCGGCAGCACCGCACCACCCGTGGTGCCCGTCGTCAGGCGGGCCGTCGTGGTCCCGTCTGGTCCGCCGATCGCACTCGGCCCGACCTGGTAGTGCAGGTGACCCGTGAGGACCAGGTCGACGCACCCGCTCGCCGCGACCTCCTTCGCCGACGCCCACGAGTGGACGGCCAGCACCGCGACGCGGTCGCCGGCTTCGTCGGCCGAGCACGCCACGTCGCGCAGCGCGACATCCTGGTCGGCCAGGGCGTCGTTGCGGGTCTTGGCGTCCTCGGTGTAGCCGGTGAGCTTCGTGCCGCGCGGATCGCTGCCGCCCAGAACTCGCACGCCACCCACTTCGACGGGTTGACCGTCCAGCACCGTGAATCCCTTGTCGGCCATCTGCTTGGCCACGGCCTCGGTGTCATGGTTGCCGGCGACGGCGACCTTCTCGAATCCGTCGAACTCTCGGGCCAGAGAGTTGATGCTGAACGATTCCCACGACGCACCCTGGCCGGTGTCGTCACCGAGGTCGATCAGCATGCGTGCCTGCGCCTGGTCGGCGATGCGGCGGATGACCGGGTCCATGCCGATGTTGTCGTGGCGGTCGGTCACGACAAGTGCAGTGGTCTCGCCTTCCTCCGGGGTGCGCAGCACGGTCTGCTGCGCCGTGGTCTCCAGCGTGTCGTAGAAGGACACCGAGTCGCGGTACAGGTACAGGGCCCCCTCGACGAGCGCGCGGCTCGAGCTGGTCGCCGAACCCTGCGCGAGCTCGATCTTCTGCAGATCGGGGCTGTCGCCCGGCAGCTCGGGGAACTCCTGCGTGAGCGGGACCCATTGGTCGGTCGGCCGACCGTCGTCGCCTGGCACGATGACCAGCACGAACGATCCCGCCACGACGAC
>JBBSSC010000206.1:0-4555 GCA_038242465.1 Propionibacteriales bacterium
GGACGATCGCCGATGACTTCCCGCCGAGCTCGAGGGTCAGCCGGGTCATGTTGTCAGCCGCCGAGCGCATGACGCTCTGACCGGCGGCCGTACTTCCGGTGAACGACACGTGTCGGACAGCCGGATGGGCCACGAGATGCTGACCCAGCTCACGACCGCCGGGCAGCAGACTCATGACGCCCTCGGGCAGGCCAGCGGCGGCAAAGATCTCCGCCAGCACGAACGAGACGAGAGGCGTCTCCGGCGAGACCTTCACGATGACGGGACATCCCGCGAGAAGCGCGGGCATCGCCTTGGTCACCGTGACGATCAGCGGCGCATTCCACGGCACGATCGCCACGACGGGCCCGACCGGCTCTCGCAGGACGATCGCGCGCCCCAGACCGCTCGATCGGTACGACGGCTCGAGCGAGATGTCCCTGCCCCGCGACACGAAGTCCTGGGCGATCTTTGCCGCGATCGCCGACATGTGCGGGGCAACGGAGGCTACGCCGCCCTGATCCAGGACGTAGAGCGCATCCAGCTCCGCACTCCTCGCGATGATGCCGTCGGCCACCCGCTGGAGCACTTCGGTCCGCTCCGCCATAGGCATTCTCGGCCACGGTCCGTGGCGGAAGGCCTCGTCCGCCGCTGCGATCGCCAGATCGCCGTCGGCGATGCCCGCTTCGGGGATACGGCCGATGATCTCCTCGGTCGCGGGGTTCTCAACCTCTATCCAGCCCGGACCCTGGGCTTGCACCCATCGCCCGCCGATGTAGATCTTCTCGTGCAACCTCTGCACGTCCCGCCTGCCGTCTTGAGACACGTCGATTGCACCTTTCAGGCTGCTGCGGGTGACGGTCGCGTCACCTCTGCGCCCAGGCTAAGGAGCCCTCGACGCACACCGCAGTCCGCTCCCATCCAATGGCAACCCACGGCCCCAGACTCGCGGAAACCTGCACGCTGTCAACGCGTCAAAACCGTGCAGGTTTCCGCAAATCTGGTCAGGGGTTCTGAGACAGCACCAGACCGCTTGTAGGTACGCCTGTTCCGGCTGTGACCAGCGTGTTCGTCACGTCATGCGTCTGGTTGGCGGACGTTCCGCGGATGAGCCGCACCCCCTCCGCAATGCCGTTCATGCCGTGCATATATGCCTCGCCCAGCTGACCGCCATGCGTGTTGAGCGGCATCGAGCCACCGGGGTCGAGGTGGCCGTCGGCGATGAAGTGACGCGCCTCGCCGCGGCCGCAGAAGCCGAGCTCCTCGAGCTGCGGCAGCACGAAAGGGGTGAAGTGGTCGTAGAGCACCAGGGCTTGCATGTCCTGCGGCGTCAGCCCGCTTTGGGCCCATAGCTGCTTCGCGACGACGCCCATCTCGGGAAGTCCCGACACCGACGGACGGTAGTAAGACGTCATCATGTGCTGATCCTTGCCGGCCCCCTGGGCTGCGCCCACGACATAGGCCGGGATGTTGGGCAGATCGCGCGCCCGCTCCGCGGAGACGACGACCATCGCCTGCCCGCCGTCGGTCTCCTGGCAGCAGTCGAGCAGGTGCAGCGGCTCGGCGATCCAGCGCGACTCCTGATGCTCGGCGAGGGTGATGGGCCGCTCGTAGAACCACGCCTTCGGATTCGTCGCGGCGTGCGCCCGGTCGATGACCGCGACGCGGCCGAAGTCCTCGGACGTCGCACCGTACTCATGCATGTAGCGGCGGGCGTTCATCGCAACCCACTGGGCGGGCGTCGACAGTCCGTACGGGGTCATCCACGAGTACGCAGCGCGATCGGCGCTGATGTCCATGGGGCGTTCGGCCTGACCGAGTCCGTAGCGCTCGCCAGAACGCTCGTTGAACGAACGCCAGCACACCACGACGTCGGCCAGCCCAGCCGTGATGGCCGCCGCGGCGTGCGCGACCGTGCCGGCGGCCGCGCCACCGCCGTGCGGCACCTTGGAGAAGAAGGAGAGGTCGCCGATGCCGACATTGCGCGCGACGTGGATCTCGGCGCTGGACTCCATCGTGAAGGTCACCATGCCGTCTACGTCCGATGGCTTCAGGCCAGCGTCGGCGATAGCCGCCGACACCGACTCGCACGCCAGCTGAAGTTCGCTGCGGCCCGATTCCTTCGAGAACTCGGTGGCTCCAATGCCGACGATCGCCGTCGATGCGAGGCCGCTCACGAGGCCACCTCCAGCTCGACGGTGCCGCTGACGTGGGTTCCGAGCGCATTGTCACCGCGTACGTCGATCGACACGAGGGTGTCCTCGATCGCCGAGACCGTACCGGTCAGCGTCATGATGTCTCCGGGATAGTTCGGGGCGCCGAGGCGGATGCGCACCCGCTTGACGACCGCGGCCGGGCCCGCCCACGAGGTGGCATAGCGCTCGACGAGACCGTTGGTCGTGAGGATGTTCATGAAGACGTCTTTCGAGCCACGCGCGACGGCCAGATCGGGATCGTGATGGACGTCCTGGTAGTCACGCGACGCGATCGCCGACGCGACGATCATGGTGCGGGTCAACGGGATCTCCAGGGGCGGCAGCTGCTCGCCGATGTTCACGAGCGGACCTCCTCGACACGCAGGCGCGCACCGAGATCGGCCAACACCGCGGCCGGTCCGGCGAGCGTCCCGGAGAGCTGGCGGCCCCACAGGAAGTAGCGGTGGACGGGATAGTCGACGTCGACGCCGATGCCACCGTGCACATGCTGGACGCGGTGCACGACGTCGAGGCCGGCCTGGGCGCGCCACCACGAGGCGACCTCGACCGCACGATCTGCGTCGAGACCGTTCTCGTCGATCTCCTGCACGGCCTGCCAGGTCGTGACCCGCATGGCGTCGATGTCGATCAAGCAGTCGGCGAGCTGGTGCTGCAGCGACTGGAAGGTGGCGAGCGGACGGCCGAACTGCTCGCGGCCAGACGTGTAGGTCGCGGCGAGACGCAGAGCGCCCTGCGCGACACCGAGCTGGAGTGCTGCCAGCGCCACGGCAGCGGCGCGCAGCAGTGCTGTGAGCGCTTCGCCGCCGCCGACGAGCCGAGCTGCCGCATCGTCGAGAACCAGCTCTCCGGACATGTCGTAGCTCGTGGTCTCCGAGTCCGTCCAGGTCATGCCGGCGCCCTGGCGAGGCAGGATGAACAGGGCAGGACCATCGGGGCCGGTCGCTGAAACGAGCACATGATCGGCACCCGCATAAGACGGGACGACAGCCTTGGTACCGGTCAGGGACCAGGAGGTCCCCTCCCGTGTCGCGACGCATCCGGGCTCGCGCGGCGAGCCGGTGGCGTACTCCTCGAGCGCCACGGTCAGCCGGATGTCGCCGTCGGCGACCCCTGGGACCAGCTCCGCGCGCAGCGCGTCATCGGCGTATCGCCCCAGCGTCCAGGTCGCGACCGCATGCGACCACAGCGGCACGGGTGCGACGTGGCGGCCCTGTTCTTCGAGCACCACGACGAGTCCGGCGAGACCGAGCCCGGCGCCGCCGTCCTCCTCGGAGAGGGCGAGTCCCAAGAGGCCTGCGCGGCCGAGCTCGCGCCACAGATCGTCGTCGACACGCGAGGGCGTCGTCTCGATCTCACGCACTCGGTCGGTGGTGGCACGGTCGGTCAGGATGGAGCTGGCGAGTTCGGCGACGGAGCGCTGATCCTCGGAGAGTTTGAAGTCCACGGGTCTCCTCAGGCGGGCTGGGTGGCGGATGTGGCGGGGCGGAAGAGCGGGAGCGCGAGCTCCGGGTCGGTGTCGTGCCAGTCGACCTCGAGCGGCATGCCGATCGTGACGGTCTCGGGGGTGACGCCCGTGAGGTTCGTGATGAGCCGGGTGCCCTCCTCCAGGTCGACCACCGCGATGAGCAGCGGATAGTCGAAGGCGGGATGCCGCGGGTGATGCGCGACGACATAGGAGTAGAGGGTGCCGCGGCCCGAGGCCTCGACGGTGTCCCACTCGAATGACTGGCACTCCGGGCAGCAAGGCCCCGGAGGATGCCGCAGCGTGCCGCACCCCGCGCAGCGCTGGACGACCAGGCGATGCTCCTTCGCGGCCTCGAACCAGAAGGCATTGTCGAGGTTGATCGCGGGCCGAGGTCGCAGCGCAGCGGACTTCTCGGCAGGTTTGGCCGGCTTCGGCTTGAAACGCAGCGTCCGCCACCGCTGGGTGGCCACGACCTCGCCGTCGGCGTCGCGGTATGTCTTGACGGTCGTGACGAAGCGGCCGACGCCAAGGCCCGTGGTCTTGTCGGGAGAGATCGACTCGACAATCTCTTCGACGCTGATGTGATCGCCCGCAACGAGCTCGCGGACGAATTCCAGATCCGAGTCGGTCGCGACGACTGAGCTGTAGCCGCCCTCGGCAAGCAGCTCGACGAGCTCGTCGAAAGCCGTCGGCTCGAACGATGGGGTCACGGATGCGGCATAACCGCGCATCGACCAGGCTTGCACCATAGTCGTGGGTGACACGACGCCGGGGGGGCCGGGCGCGCGGGCGGCTTGATCGTGGGTGTGGGCGGGGTTCGAGTCGCCCAGCGCCGCGCCCCAGTGTCGGAGCATGGGCGGGGTGTGCAGATGCTGCCCGGGCCGCCGCGCCACGA
>JBBSSC010000207.1:0-4520 GCA_038242465.1 Propionibacteriales bacterium
GAGGCTGCACCCAATATCTGCCTGCAGATGCTGCTGCGAGGACGCAACACGGTCGGCTACACGCCGTACCCGACCGAGGTCACGGATGCATTCGTCGCGGAAGCCGCAGCCACGGGTATCGACATCTTCCGTATCTTCGACGCGCTGAACGACGTCGATCAGATGCGTCCCGCGATCGAGGCCGTGCGGGCGACCGGGACGGCTGTCGCGGAGGTCGCGCTCTGCTACACCGGCGACCTGTCCGATCCGGATGAGAAGCTCTACACGCTCGACTACTACCTGGCTCTGGCCGATCGCATCGTCGAGGCGGGTGCGCATGTGCTGGCCATCAAGGACATGGCCGGTCTGCTGCGGGCACCTGCGGCCCGGACGCTGGTGCGTGCGCTGCGCGAGCGCTTCGATCTGCCGGTTCACCTGCACACCCATGACACACCGGGTGGTCAGCTCGCGACGCTCGTCGCGGCTATCGACGCGGGTGTCGACGCGGTCGATGCTGCTTCGGCGGCGCTGGCCGGCACGACCTCGCAGCCGCCGATGTCAGCGCTCGTCGCGGCGACCGACTTCGGTGACCGGACGACGGGTCTCGACATCGACGCCGTCAACGCGCTCGAGCCGTACTGGGAGGCGACGCGCCGCTTGTACGCGCCGTTCGAGTCGGGGCTGCCTGCACCGACAGGGCGCGTCTACCGCCACGAGATCCCCGGTGGGCAGCTGTCGAACCTGCGTCAGCAGGCCGTTGCACTAGGCCTCGGCGAGAAGTTCGAACAGATCGAGGACATGTACGCGGCCGCCAACGACATCCTGGGCAATGTCGTCAAGGTGACGCCGTCGTCGAAGGTCGTCGGCGATCTGGCACTGCACCTGGTCGCTGTCGGCGCCGATCCGGCGGCATTCGCGGACGATCCGGCGTCATTCGACATCCCCGACTCGGTCATCGGCTTCCTGTCGGGCGAGCTCGGCGATCCGCCCGGCGGCTGGCCCGAGCCGTTCCGTACCAAGGCCCTCCAGGGGCGCAACACCAAGCCGTCCGTGACGGAGCTGACCTCCGAGGAGAAGGCCGGTTTGGCCAACGATCGTCGTCACACGCTCAACCGGCTGCTGTTCCCCGGCCCGACCGACGAGTTCGACAAGGCGCGGGCTGAGTTCGGCGATCTGTCGGCCGTCCCCACCGAGGCATTCCTCTACGGCCTGCGGCAGAACGTCGAGACCGAGGTCGAGGTCTCGGAGGGTAATTTGCTGCTGTTCGGCGTCGAGGCGATCGGCGATGCCGACGATCGCGGCATCCGCAATGTCATGGGCACGATCAACGGCCA
Organism: Propionibacteriales bacterium; assembly: GCA_038242465.1. Lineage (GTDB taxonomy): Bacteria > Actinomycetota > Actinomycetes > Propionibacteriales > Nocardioidaceae > Aeromicrobium. The sequence goes on from JBBSSC010000207.1 coordinate 1,314, forward strand.
GCTGCGTCCGACCGAGGTGCGCGATCGGTCGGTCGACTCCAAGATCACGGCTGCCCAGAAGGCCGAGACCGGCAACGCCAAGCACGTCGCGGTGCCGTTCGCGGGCGTCGTCCACGCGCTCGTCGCCGAGGGTGACACCGTCGAGGCCGGTCAGACCGTCGCGACGATCGAGGCCATGAAGATGGAAGCCTCGATCACGACCCCCAACGCCGGAACCGTCGCCAAGCTCGTCATTAGCGTCACCAGACAAGCCGAAGGCGGAGACCTCCTCCTCGTCCTGACCTAAGACGCTGAGGAGGGGGTTACTGCCCCCCGAGGAGGGGGTTACCGCCTACGGGTGGTTCGTAACCCTCTCCTCATGGGGCAGTAACCCTCTCCTCATGGGGCAGTAACCCTCTCCTCATGGGGCAGTAACCCCCTCCTCATGGGGCAGTAACCCTCTCCTCACGGTGGGTTCGCCGCGGCGATGCCCGCCTCGGCTTACCAACCCCGGTTGCGGGCCAGGTAGAAGCCCGCAGAGTTGGGCCACGGGTGGAAGTATTCGTGGACCAGACGGATCTGACGGTTGGTCATGCTTGCTCCCGAGATGCGGTGGTGTCGATGACCAGATCGGCCAGGGTCTGGGGTTGGTGGTCCGCGATGAACAGTTCTTCTTGGGCGGCCCATTGGTCCCACTGGGGTTCGTAGAGATCGCCGTCGCGGGACAGCGCCTGCTGGCGCCGGAGCGCAGGATCGGCGGTGACCCACACACGGAACGTCGCCAACGGCGCGCTCGCGCGTGACAGTGCACCGATGCCCTCAATCACGAGGGGCTGATCGGCGCCGACCAGGTGAATCTCGCCCGGGGCCTCCGCCTGCCAGTCGTACTGCTGCCAGGATCCCTGACCGTTCTCGTGCAGGGGACGCAGCAGATCCTCGGACACGATGCGAGCGGCGGTCGCGAGTCCGTCCCACCCGGGGTAGATGTCGTCGAGGCGGATGCACTGCACTTTGACGCCCGACTCGGCTGCGAGCGCGACCAGCCGCGTGGTGAGCGTCGACTTACCGGAGCCGGATCGTCCGTCGATCAGGATGCGGGCGCCGGGGACCAGGAGCTGGGGCAGCAGGGCGCCGTCCCAGCGTCCCCAACGCGGGTCGGTGTGCGGCTCGGTCATCGCAGCGCGAAGGGCACGGCGGGACCGTTGACGCTCACGGTCAGGTGCGGCGCGACGTGCGGCGCGACGTGCTGCACGGTGCGTCCGGCCGCGATCCAAGCCGCGCCGACGGTCTCGAGTACCTCGGCGAGCTCGTCGACGGATGCCTCGCGCAGCACCAGGCCGGGTTCGGTGCTGGGCTGCGTGCCCGCCCGCACGGACGTCATCGAGGATGCTCCGGTGGGCCGTCGGCGATGGCCGAGAGGCTGTTGAGCGAGATTGTGACGTGTGTCGTGGTCGGCGCCGAGGTTTCCGAAGTGAGCAGAACACCGCCAGCAACGCTCTCCAGTACCGTCGCCAGATCGCCGTCGAGACGGGTCACGAACGGCTCTTCTCCCGACCAGGTGCCGAGATCGCGGGCGTGCTGGATGGCGAGGGTCGCGCCGTGGAAGTTGGTCGGCGCGGTCCAGTGCGCGCGGGCGCGAATGCCGACAGGAGTCAGGGGATCCAGCGTGCGGGCAGGCAGGCCGGACGGCCGGACGTACGCCAGCATGATCGTCGCCGAGGCATGAACGCCGCGCTGGCCGACGGTCGCCAGAACATCGGAGATGTACTGGATGACATCGGCGATATCTCCTGTCACATGTGTGCTGATGTCGCCGGTGGACACCTTCACGCGGGTCGAGTCGGCGCCAGCGAGGGCACCCAGGATTATCTCGACGAAGTTGGAGTCGAGCACCGACAGCGTGAACCTTGCTCCGCTGGTGGCCACGGGTGCGTGGGACCCGGTGCCATCGACCGTGCGCGCCATGATGCTCCTCTCGTGCTGCCAGCATTGTTGCTGACATACGGAGTGCCAAAGTCTAGGTACACATACTGAGATCGGTCTTCGGTATTCCAAACTAGGTGTGAGTACGCAGGCGGCGTTGTTGACCGCATAAGGGAAAAGTCATGACTTTTCGCTCCCGTTGGGGCCGGACGATCGCCCTCGGCACCCTTGCCGCTTCGACCATCGCGGCGTGCGGTTCCGACTGTGGTTCGGCTTCGAGCTGACGCCCAAGATCCTGCTGGTCGCATTCGTGACGTTCTTCCCGATGGTCGTCAGCCTGCTGCAGGGCTTCGTCTCGGCCGATCCGGATGCCGAGAAGCTGGTGGGCACGATGGGGGCCTCTCGGTGGCAGATCTTCACGCTGGTGCGGCTGCACACGGCCATTCCGTACTTCTTATCGGGTCTGGGTGTCTCGATCACGTACGCCGTCGTCGCCGCGATCTTCGCTGAGTACGCAGGCCCGACGAGCGGTCTGCGGTGCCCTGGTGGCGTATCGAGCACGGAAAGGGGGCCGCTAGCCGGCTGACCGCTATTTGCCCAACCGACAGCCCGCCAGGGCCGGGTATTGACCCAGCGGCGTGAATACGTCAGACTTTTCAGATCGTACCCATCTACGGGGGAGAACGACTGATGTTTCGGCTTGTCATGGTCAATTCAGACAATAAGGATGCTCCCACGCTGTCGCCCCCGGAGGGGGTAGACGTTGTGCTGCAGGATCTTCGGGTCCGCGCGTTCGCCCGCACGCCATACGACCATCTCGTGGTCGAGATCGGCCACGTCGATGCCGCCGAGCGCGCGCTGGCGGACGGCTGCGACGCCCTGTTTATCGATACATTCGCTGACTATGCGATCGAGCGGATCAGGACGGTCGCGGACGTTCCCGTGGTCGGTGCGGGTGAGGCGGGTATCGCTGAGGCCGCGCGCGATGGCCGCCGGTTCTCGATCGTCACGGTGTGGCCGACGTCAATGGGCTGGCTCTACGACGAGCGCCTCCACCACTGCGCGGGCGGAGATCAGTGCGGAGGCGTCCATCACATCGGCGCGGAGGGAGAGCTCGATCTGCTCGGCACCGCGACGGGCATCCAGGCGAGGATGAGCCGCGCCGAGCAGTCAACCCTCGACACGATCGTCGAGGCCTGCCATCGCGCGATCGCCACAGACGGCACCGAGGCCGTCCTGCTCGGGTGCACCTGCATGTCGCCGGTTGCCGACGCTGTGCAGGCACGCTGCGCCTTTCCTGTCATC
>JBBSSC010000208.1:0-4492 GCA_038242465.1 Propionibacteriales bacterium
ACGGCGCCGGCAAATCCACCTCGATGCGCGTCATGGTCGGCCTCACCCCGCCGACATCCGGCAGCGCCACGGTGTGCGGCCGCCAGTTCGCCGATCTGCCGAATCCCGGACGCGAGGTCGGCGTCCTGCTCGACGCCTCGGCCCAGCACGCCGGCCGGACAGGCCGCGAGATACTCACGATCGCCCAGCGCACGATGGGACTGCCCAAGGCCCGGGTCGAGGAGATGATCGCGCAGGTCAGCCTCACGCCGGCCGAGGCCGACCGCCGGGTCCGCAACTACTCGCTGGGCATGCGCCAGCGACTCGGCATCGCCACCGCCCTGCTGGGCGACCCTGAGGTGCTGATCCTCGACGAGCCGGCCAACGGCCTCGACCCGGCAGGCATCCGCTGGATGCGCGATCTGCTGCGCGGCTACGCCGACCAAGGCGCCACGGTGCTGCTGTCATCGCACCTGCTGCACGAGATCGAGGTCATCGCAGACGATCTCGTCGTGATCGGCAACGGTCGCATCGTCGCGCAGGGCACCAAGGCCGAGCTGCTCGCATCCGCCGGCACCCTGGTCCGCACACACGACGTCCCCGCGATGTCCGCGGCCCTGACGGCAGCAAGCGTGACCCACACCCTGAGCTCGGCGGTCGGCGGCGCGGACGCGCTCCGCGTCGAGGCCGAGACCGAGCTGGTCGGCTCGATAGCCCTGGAAGCCAGGGTCGCCCTACTCGAGCTGCGACCCGCGGAGGGCGCGGGGCTGGAGGAGATGTTCCTCGAGCTCACCGCCGATGACCAACGCGAGACCCAGACCCAAGGAGCAGCAGCATGAGCGCGATCACCACGACACCCCCGCCCGCGACGGCCCCCGTCGCGCAGCGCGAACCGCGGCCCGTCCCAGCGCCCATCCCGTTCTCCCGACTCGTGTCGGTCGAGCTGCGCAAGTGCTTCGACACCCGCGCAGGCTTTTGGCTCATGGCCAGTATCGGCATCGCGGCACTGCTCGCGACCGGCGCAGTTCTGCTCTGGGCCCCCGACTCCGAGCTGACGTATGCGGCCTTCGCCTCGGCGATCGGCTTCCCGATGGCCGTCATCTTGCCGATGGTCGCGGTGTTGTCTGTCACGAGCGAGTGGAGCCAGCGCAGCGGACTCACGACCTTCACCCTCGTTCCCCGCCGCAGCCGGGCGATCGCCGCGAAGGCCGTCGTGGCGATCGGCATCAGTATCGTGTCGATGCTGCTCGCCGGGGCCATCGGGGCCGTGGGAACGATCGTCGGTTCCGCGATCACCGGCGTCGATCCGGTCTGGGACATCACGACCGTCGATCTGCTCAACATCATCCTGGCGCAGGTACTCGGGATGCTGGTGGGCTTCATGCTCGGTGCCGTGATCCGTCACTCCGCCGGCGCGATCGTCGCTTACTTCGTCTACTCCTTCGTGCTGACCGGCCTCACCGAGCTGCTGGCCGGCGCCCAGGACTGGTTCGCCGATCTGCGCCCGTGGATCGACTTCAACTACGCACAAGGCGAGCTGTTCAACGGTTCACTCGACTCCACCGAGTGGGCCAACCTCGGCGTCACGAGCATCGTCTGGCTCATCATCCCGATGACCATCGGCCTGTGGACGCTCATGCGCTCCGAGGTCAAATAGGCCCGCGGGATCCGCGAGTGGTGCAAACCTGACCGCGAGTGGTGCGGTGTGGACGTTTCGAGACGGCGAGTCTGTCCAAACCGCACCGCTCGCGGAAGTGGGCTAGGGCAGCTGGCCTGACAGGCGGGAGTGCATCGAGGCACCCGCGACGTTGAGCCGATGATGATCCGCCCGGGATCGTCTGCATACTCGAACTGCGTGTAGAGATCATTGCTCGAGGCGACGAGCACGCCGACACCCACCCCGATGGCGAGCTTGTGAGTCGCGACGACGAACGTGACGGCATCGCCGAAGCCGAAGCCGACGACCAGCACCAACACACCGGCCAGGAATGTCGAGATGCGGGTGCGGGGGCCGGAAACCTTGACTTTGATCAGGGTCTGACCGATCATCGCGCAGCCGCCCATCCCGCCGAAGAAGCCCGTGATCATCTTCGAGGCGCCCTGGCCCCGCCTCACGGGTTTTGTTGGATGCGGAGTCGATGATGTCGTCGACGAGCTTGGCCGTCATGAGCGACTCGAGCAGGCCGACCACCGCTAGCGCGCATCGACGTCCGAACAATCTGAGTTCGTCCGCTCGGGGGCGGACGGACCCAGATTGTCCGGTCTCGCAGGCTCGGCGCGTGGAATAGAGATGCCGGCCATGCGCGACTAGAACGATCGACTTAAAGGCTAGGACCCCAAAGAGCAAAGACTCACACCCGGCGATCTACTCGATTCTGGGCCACGATCACAAAAACCTGGTCGCGGGCGCCACGCACGACAAAGCCCCGCGAGACTTGACGTCTCGCGGGGCTTCTTGCCTTGCGCGCCCGAAGGGATTCGAACCCCTAACCTTCTGATCCGTAGTCAGATGCTCTATCCGTTGAGCTACGGGCGCACTCCCCGAAGGGCCTCGCTGATCCTATCGCGACCCGGTCCTGAGAGAAAATCCGGGCTACCTTCTCGAACGCACCGTGGCCCTCGAACATGTCGCCTAAGGTGGTCCCTCACGCCTTTTTTACGCTCGGGGGAACACACATGTCGTCACGTCGGCTGCGAATCATCGCAAGCGCCACCACCACTATAGCGCTGATCGGAGCCGCTTTCGTTGCAACGACGGGCTCAGCTCAAGCTGCCCCCTCTTTCGACGCCTGCGCGGCCCCTTACCCGATTGGCAACCTCCAGCCCGGACAGACCGTGACGGGACTCACGTCGGTAGACAGTGGAGCGCCCGTACAGTTCACCGGCACCTATGTCGGGACGCTGGACGACGGCATCGGCGGCGGCATGGACATGCTGGTGTTCGACCTAGAGGGCCCGCGCATCACGAATCAGGATGGTTCGGTGGCTGCAGGCAACTGGTCCGGCATCTCCGGCTCCCCCGTGTATGACGATGTCACCGGTGCCCTCGTCGGCAGCGTGTCGTACGGATTCACCTCGGCGCTGTCACCGCGCGCCGGCGTGACGCCCGCGAGCTACATCTACGATCTCGCGTCGTACGGATCCTCGGCGAAGGCGCAGACGTCGATCACGGCATCGAAGTCCGAGGCCGCGTCCATCGCGAAGGCCAGCAGCAAACCCGGCCCGCTCGGCACGGGTCACCCGCTCCAGCCGGCCAAGCAGGTCAGCGGCGTCAACGCAACACTCGCCAACAAGCTCGCCAAGAAATCGCCGCTGCTACAGAAGAAGCTGCCCAGCCTCGCTGGCGGATTCCGCGCAGGCGGCGCGGCTGGCGGCACCAACGCCGACTACCCGATCGTCCCCGGCGGCAGCATCGCCGCGACGGCCTCGACGGGCACCATCACGACCGGCATGGTCGGCACGGTCACCGCAGTGTGTGGCGACAAGGTCTACGCCTTCGGTCACCCCGCCGAGTTCAGCGGCAACTCGACCATGACGTTCAACGGCGCGCAGACCGTCGCGATCCAGGAGGACGGCATCTTCAACCCGTCGTTCAAGCTCGCGAACATCGGCCGCGTCAAGGGCGTCATCAACCAGGATCGCCTGCAGGGAATCGTCGGCACGCTCGGCCAGGCCGCGTCCACCGCAACCATCAACACCTCGGTCACGGCGCCGCGGTTCAGCACACCCAAGACGTCCACCACGTCCGTCAGCCAGCAGGCCGCGCTGCCGTATATCGTCGCCTCGCAGGTCGCCAATGACGCCGTCACGGTGCTCAACCAGTACGCGGCCGGCGACGCCATGATGTCGTGGCGGATCAACTACACGCGTTCGGGCTCCGCCGGTGTCAAGACGTTCAAGCGGGCTCAGCGCTACTCCACCAACGCCAGCTTCCCCGACGACATCTCGTTCGACGTGGCCAGCGATGTCGAGACATTGCTGACGAATGGCTTCGAGAAGGTCACGATCTCCAGCGTCAATGTCGCGGTGGACATGCAGCCGACCTATCGTGCGGTCAAGCCCACGCGTGTCCAGTACCGCCGCGGCGGCAAGTGGGTCAACATCGGTCGCAGCGGCATCAAGGCCAAGCCCGGCTCGACGACGCGGATGCGTCTGCGCGTCGCCGCGGCCAACCCCGACTCGGTGGCCAAGGCGACGATGACGTCAGAGACCCGTTTCAAGGTATCGAAGAACGCCCGAGGCACGGGCCGCGTGGTCTTCACGGGCCAGGCCTTCAGCTTCGATGATGAGGACTTCTTCGGCGATCCGAAGGAAGGGCTGATGGGCGAAGAGGGCTCGGAAGAGTTCGAGGGTCCGTCGAGCCTCAGCGAGCTGCTGGCGATCATGTCGTTCTCGCCGCGCCAGGACGATATCTCGGGCGTCCTGACCTACAAGAACAAGCATGGCAAGGTCCGGACCGAGCGCACCGTGCGCGGACCGAGCGTCGTCAACGGTTCCATCAGCGTCCGGCTCA
>JBBSSC010000209.1:0-4463 GCA_038242465.1 Propionibacteriales bacterium
CTCGGCCTCGGCCTCGGCCATAGCGTCCGACCCCGCGAAGTCGCCCGCCGTCTTGGCGCTGCCGAACCGGCCATATGAGGTCTCAGGCGCCATGGCCCGCGGCTGCTCGAGCACGGCCTCGGTGACGGCGGCCTGAGTCTCAACGGAATCTATGACGCTCTCGGACGCCTCGCGCGCGGAACGACGCTTCGACAGCGCATAGGCTTTCGCTGCGGCGCGCTCGGATCGGCGTCGATCTGCTGCAGCCCGACGTGTGGCACGGGCGGCAGCTCGGAGTGCGCGCGGGCTGTCATCTCCCCCACCGGTGTCGTGGTCGTCAGCGCCTCGGCGCTCGGCCGGCTGGTTGGACTGCGAGTCGGTCATGACTCCCCCTCAGGTGCACCGCGTGTAGATCGTGGATCAGTATGGCCCCATCTGTGACGCCCGGCACGTCGGTCGGGGCGCTCGGGGCGCCGGCGTGGCGGGCCCGTCGACCCATGAGTCATCCGGATACTTGATGCAACGAGCGAACCCACGCCGAGGTCCCGCACAAGTTGCCACAACATTCGCGGCGACCACCCGTCGAGCCCCGTGGGGCGACACCCGTCATGATGGTCACCTACCCATGAGTAACCGAGGAGGGTCTGGTGCGGATCGCGCTGCTGTCATATCGGAGCAAGGCGCACTGCGGCGGCCAAGGCGTCTACGTCCGCTATCTGAGCCAAGGGCTGGCCGAGCTGGGTCATGAGGTCGAAGTCTTCTCGGGTCAGCCATATCCCGAAGACCTCGACCCGCGGGTCACACTGACGAAGGTCCCCAGCCTCGACCTCTTCCGCGAGCCCGATCCATTCCGCACCCCGCGCCCGAGCGAGTTCACCAGCGCGACCGATGTGCTCGAGTACGCCCTGACCCTGACCGGCGCCTTCGCCGAACCGCTGACGTTCGGGATCCGCGCGTCCAAGATCTTGAAGCGACGGGCTGCCGATTTCGACATCATCCACGACAACCAGAGCCTCGGCTACGGCCTGCTCGCGATCAAGCGGCGGATGCCGCTCGTCGCCACGGTGCATCACCCCATCAGCCGTGACCGGTCCGTGGATCTCGCCGCGGCTCCCTGGCGCCGCAAGCTGTCGGTCTCACGCTGGTACTCGTTCGTGCCGATGCAGGCGCGCGTTGCGCGGCGCATCCCCGTCGTGCTGGCCGTCGCGGGCACCTCGGCTGCCGACTCCGTAGCCGACTTCGACCTCGATCCCGATCAGATGCGCGTCGTACCCCTAGGCGTCGACACCGATCTGTTCGCGCCCGCAGGCCCCCGCGTTCCCGGCAGGATCGTCGCGATCGCGAGTGCCGATCGTCCACTCAAGGGCGTCGTGCACCTGCTCGAAGCCGTCGCGAAGCTACGCACCGAACATGACGTCCATCTCGAGCTCGTCTCGAATCTCGAGCCCGGTGGGACCACTGAGCGCCGTATCGCCGAGCTCGGGGTCGGCGATATCGTCCATGCCGTCAACGGCATCTCGGACGCTGAGCTCGCGGCGCTGCTGGCCTCGGCCGAGGTCATGTGCGTCCCCTCTCTCTACGAGGGCTTCTCACTGCCGACCGTCGAGGCGATGTCGTGCGGAACCCCCGTCGTCGCGAGTCGAGCCGGCGCCCTGCCCGAGGTCGTCGGCACCGACGCCTCGGGAGCTAGCGACTGCGCGATGCTGGTCGAGCCCGGCAATCCCGAGGCCCTGGCAGCCGCGATGCGCGAGCTGTTCTCATCCCCCGACACCCGGTCCCGGCTCGGTGCCGCTGGTCGGCAACGTGCATTGGACCGTTACAGCTGGACGTCGGTTGCTCAGGCGACCGTCGCTGCCTATACCGAGGCGATCGACGCCGCGACGACGACAAGGAAACCCGATGCTGACCGTTGACTTCGACCGGCTGAGGGTCGGCCGCCGCACCCGTTTCATCGATGTGGGCGCGGGCGCAGGACGCCACTCCTACGAGGCGCTGCGGCGCGGAGCCGATGTCACGGCTTTTGACATGGACGAGGTCGAGCTCAAGGGCGTCGACGATATGTTCGGCGCGATGGCCGAGGTCGGTGAGGTGCCGCCTGGCGGCACGGCACAGGTCAAGGTCGGCGACATCCTCGACATGCCGTACGACGACGGCGCGTTCGATGTCGTGCTCGCATCAGAGATCCTCGAGCACGTACCCGAGGATGAGCGCGCGATCGCCGAGCTGGTCCGCATCCTCGCGCCCGGTGGCATCCTCGCGATCACGGTCCCCCGCTGGCTCCCCGAGAAGATCTGCTGGGCGCTTTCGGACGAGTACCACGCCAACGAGGGCGGGCACATCCGCATCTTTAAGGCCGATGCGCTGCAGGCCCAGGTCGAAGCACACGGACTCACCATGACGCACCGCAATCACGCGCACGCTTTGCACGCCCCGTTCTGGTGGCTCAAGTGCGCCGTCGGCGTCAACCGCGATCAGCATCCCCTCGTCCGTTCATATCACCGCCTGCTGGTGTGGGACATGATGAAAGCACCCGCCGTGACCCGCCTGACCGAGCAGGCGCTGAATCCCGTCATCGGCAAGAGCGTCGCGCTCTACTTCTCTAAACCACACAGCTTTAAACCACACGGCTCTAAGCCTTCTAGATGACCGTTCCTTCCGTTCCAGGCATCCTCACGACGGCGCAGATCGAGCAAAGCGCCGACGCTCTTGTCGCGACTCAGCTGCCATCCGGCGCGATCCCGTGGTTCGACGGCGGCCACACCGATCCGTGGGATCACGTGCAGGCAGCGATGGCGCTCAGTGCGGCGGGCCGCATCGACGACGCGGTGCGGGCGTATGAATGGTCGCGCGAGTCGCAGCGTGCTGACGGCTCGTGGGCCATCCGGTACGAGAACGGCGTGGTGACCGACCCCCACACCGACTCCAACTTTTGCGCCTATCTCGCGACCGGCGTCTGGCACCACTGGCAGATCACGGCCGACCGAGCGTTCATCGAACGGATGTGGCCCGTCGTCCAGGGAGGCCTCGACGCGGCGCTGACAATGCAGCGCGCGGATGGCGCGATCGCATGGGCCTCGGCGCGAGGCGTGCCGCTGCCCGATGCGCTCGTGACGGGCAACGCGAGCATCCACTTGAGCCTGCGCTGCGGCCTCGCGCTGGCCGACGCTCTAGACGAGAGTCGACCCGGCTGGGAGCTGGCGGCCGCGCGACTGCGCCACGCCCTCGACGATCATCCCGAGGTCTTCGAGGCCAAGGCCACACATGCGATGGACTGGTACTACCCGGTTCTCGGCGGCGTCCTGACGCAGCAGGCTGGAGAGCTGCGGATCGACGAGCGCTGGGACGATTTTGTCGTTCCCGCGCTCGGATCCCGGTGCGTGTCGACCAATCCGTGGGTCACGGGCGCGGAGACCTGCGAGCTGGTGCTGGCGCTCGACGTCCTCGGCCGCGCCGATCAGGCCCACGAGCAGCTCGCCGCGATGCAGCATCTGCGCGAGTCCGACGGATCGTACTGGACGGGTTTGGTCTACGACGAGAATGTCCGCTGGCCGTCCGAACAGACCACCTGGACAGGTGCGACAGTCATCCTGGCCGCGGACGCCCTGTCCCGGACCACACCCGGCAGCGGACTGTTCCGTGGCGTCGGTCTCCCGCTGTGCGACTGGAAGGTCAGCGATCCATGCCCCCTGTGAACCAGACCCCATTTCCCGACGAGCTCGCGACGCTCGTCGACGAGACGCGTGGCTTCATGCCTGCCGGCGAGGGGTTGGCGCTGCACGCGGCCGCGCTGGAGTATCTCGACGGCGGTATCGCGGTCGAGATCGGCACGTACTGCGCCAAGTCGACGATCTACCTCGCGCATGCGGCCTCCGTGACGGGCTCGACCGTCGTAACGATCGATCATCATCGTGGTTCGGAGGAGCAGCAGCCGGGCTGGGAATATCACGACGAGTCGCTCGTCGACCCGGCCGTCGGGCTGATGGACACGCTGCCGTTCGCGCGGCAGACCATCGCCGCATCGGGGCTCGAAGAGCACGTCGTCGCGATGGTCGGGCGGTCGTCCACGATCTCGCGCTGGTGGCAGACGCCCGTCGACTTCGTCTTCATCGACGGCGGCCACACCGACGAAGCGGCACAGGCCGACTTTCTTGGCTGGGCTCCGCAGGTGCGGCTGGGCGGCGCGCTCGTCATCCACGACGTCTTCCCCGATCCGGCCGATGGCGGGCAGGCCCCGTACCGGATCTACAGTGCGGCGCTCGACAACGGCGAGTTCATCGAACGTTCCGTTACGGGCTCGATGCGCGTCCTCCAACGCGTCGTCCTCTCGCCGCACCACCACTGAAGCGCGCGCAACCGACCTGGGCGGGGGGCCAGCGGCCACCATCAGCGTCGCTATGGAAGCCCGCGCCCCCCCCCCGGACAGGCGGTAGGCGTCGGCCACAGGGAGCCCCGGGGGGGGGGAGGGATGGACCCCGCAGCGGGGC
>JBBSSC010000210.1:0-4458 GCA_038242465.1 Propionibacteriales bacterium
CGTCTGGGGGCACCTCCCGCTTGCGGGGGCGGTCTTTCCGGATGGCTGTGTCAGAACTTCCATCCTCGGGAGACCTCGACGTCTATCCCGGGACCGACACGCCAGCCCGCTCTACACCCTCAATTGTGAAGAGCCCCTTTGTTCCCGCCGAGCGTCTCGAGCAGGATCTCCGGCACGCGAACCTTCATGGTGTTGCCATTAGGTGTCGCGGGCTTTCATGTGACCGCCGTTGTGAATATCCAACGCATCGAGGTGCGCTTGATGGACCGCAGCGGGCATGGCCGACGCCACGAGGTCTGACATCGCACCCAAGCGCGCCGATCGCCAACTTACGAATCACCCGACGTCACGTCAAAGACTGTTCCAGCAGGCTAGCTCGCGGCACCGACACGCGTCTGGCACCCAAGAAGACAGACCAGGAAAGCCCCGATCCTGACTGGAGAACCAGCAAGAATCGGGGCTTTCAGGTGGCGGTGACGGTGGGATTTGAACCCACGGTAGGCGTGAACCTACACAACATTTCGCGTGTTGCACCTTCGGCCGCTCGGACACGTCACCGTCGAGAACCTTACCGGACCCCCTCGGACGTGGTGAACGCGGGACTCGACCCCGCGACTCCACCGCGAGCAAGTCGCACGATGTCCTACCGCCAAGGCACGATGGTCGCATGCCCGCTCCGAGTCTCGACCCTCTCGCCGAGCGCGTGCGCAATCTGGTGGCCGACGGACGGGTCATCATCGGCATCGTCGGCGCTCCCGGCACCGGCAAGTCGACCCTGGCGAAGAAGCTGACCAACCGCCTTTCCTCGTCGGGCATTCCGGCCGCCCACCTGCCGATGGACGGGTTCCACTTGGCGGATGTCGCCCTGCGAGAGCGCAGCCTGCTCCACCGCAAGGGCGCCCCGGAGACCTTCGACGCGCACGGCTACCTCGCGTTGCTGCGACGGGTTCGGGCCGAGACCCAGAACGACGTCATGGCTCCGACATTCGAGCGTGAGCTGGAGCAACCGCTCGCCAGCGCCATCACGATCAGCCCCGCGACCCGCGTCGTCGTCACCGAGGGCAACTACCTGCTCGACCTCGACGATCCGTGGCCGCAGGTGCGTGCGGCTTGCGACGAGGTGTGGTTCCTCGATCTGGACGACAACCGGCGCCGCGCGCGGCTCGTCGACCGGCACGTGAAGTTCGGCAAGAGCCGCGACGACGCGCAGGACTGGGTCGACGGCGTCGATGAACCCAATGCCGTGCGCGTCATCGCGCGGCGTGAAGCCGCCGATCTGGTGCTGCGGGAGTCCTGACCGAACTCAGCTGTCAGGGTTCGATGCCGCCAGGAACGACTCGCTGAACAGGTCGAACTCGTCGTCGCGGCTGCGTCCCGTGCCAGCACCCTTCAGCAGGCTGATGAGCTCGCCGGTCGCGCGGTCGATGCGCAGCCCAAGCGCATCGCCACCCTCGGTGCCCCAGTCGTACGACGACGCAAACACGCCGGTCGGCACGACGAGCGCCTGAAGGTAGGCGAACAGGGGGCGCAGGGTGTGGTCGATCGCGAGCGAGTGGCGGGCCGTGCCGCCCGTGGCCGCGAGCAGGACAGGCTTGCCGGTGAGGGCATCGGCGTCGAGCGCGTCGATGAACGACTTGAAGAGCCCCGGATAAGACGCCTTGAAGATCGGCGTCACGACGACGAGTCCGTCGGCGGCGACGACCTTGTCGATGACGTCCTGCAGGCGCGGCGCGGCGAATCCGGTCAGCGTCGCGTCGGTGATGTCGTGCGCCAGCTCGCGTAGCGACACGACCTCGACGGACACGTCGCCGGACTGCCGGCCGAGCGACTCGACGAGCCGGTCGGCCAGCATCCGTGTACTCGACGGATCACTCAAACCGGACGAGATCGCGATGATGCGACTCATGCGGACACCTCCTCTTCAGCGGATTCAACGGGCTCAGCGAGCTTGGCGGCAACACGCGAAGCATGCGTCGGCGCATCAGGGACGTTGGCCGGACGACGCGCATCGAACTCGGCGCGCAGCGTCGGCAGCACCTCACCCAGCTCGTCGAGCTGCTCGAGGACGAGTTTGAGCGGCAGTCCCGCGTGGTCGACGAGGAACAGTTGGCGCTGGTAGTCGCCGAAGTAGTCAGCAAATGCGAGCGTTTTCTCGATGAAGTGCTGCGGGCTGCCGACGGTCAGCGGCGTCTGCGACGAGAAGTCCTCCAGCGACGGCCCGTGTCCGTAGACGGGGGCATTGTCGAAGTATGGCCGGAACTCGTTGACGGCATCCTGGCTGTTCTTGCGGATATAAAACTGGCCGCCGAGCCCGACGATCGCCTGCTCCGGCTCGCCGTGCCCGTAGTGGGCGTAGCGCTTGCGGTAGAAGTCGATCAGCCGGATGTAGTGCTCCTTGGGCCAGAAGATGTTGTTCGCGAAGAAGCCGTCGCCGTAGTACGCCGCGAGCTCAGCGACCTCGGGGGTGCGGATGTTGGCGTGCCAGACAAACGGCGCGACACCATCGAGCGGGCGCGGCGTGGCAGTGAAGCCCTGCAGCGGTGTGCGGAACTTGCCCTCCCAGTTGACGACCTCTTCGTCCCAGAGCTTGCGCAGCAGGTGATAGTGCTCGACGGTCAGCTCGACGGCCCTACTGCCGTCGTAGCCGAACCATGGGTAGACCGGCGCGGTGTTGCCGCGGCCCAGCATGAGGTCCATACGGCCGTCCGACAGGTGCTGCAGCGTCGCGTAGTCCTCGGCGATCTTGACCGGATCGTTGGTCGTGATCAGCGTCGTGGACGTCGACAAGATGAGCTTCTCGGTCTGCGCCGCGATGTAGGCGAGCGTCGTCGTGGGGCTCGACGGGACGAACGGCGGATTGTGGTGCTCGCCGGTCGCGAACACGTCCAGGCCGATCTCTTCGGCCTTCTTCGCGATCGTGATCGTGTTCTTGATGCGCTCGTGCTCGGTCGGCGTCGTGCCGTTGGTGGGATCGGTCGTGACATCGCCGACCGTGAACAGCCCGAACTGCATGGTGGTCATCTCTGCATCTCCTTCACCCCGCCCGAGTGGCGTTGTTGAATCTTCAACTAGAAGATCACGCGGACTATTCCCCAGCTCACGCCGACCGGCCGAGCCACGAAACCGAGCCTCCAGAAACACCGGGGCGGTTCAATCTCGGCGAACCCCGCCAGCCGCTGGGACGAAGAGGTGCCGCTCACGCTGGGGATTGCTCCTGAACGCAGGCCACAAGCTCGCCGGCCCGCTGGGCCAGCACCTGACTACCCATCGCCTCTGCCTCCACGTCATTGCGGACGCGAACGTATTCAATGAAGTCGTGCCATGCCGGCCCGTCCTCGGAGTCAGGCACGACTATTTCCTCGATCACGGCACCTCCGGCCTTCACGACAGGAGATCCCGCAGCATCCGATCGGATGCGAATAGGTCCTCGCGGTCGTAGGTGGACGTCGATGCCATCAGCTCGTCGGCACCTGTGCGCCCGGCCAGCTCGTCGAGCGTCCGGCGCACGGTCCGCGGCGAGCCGGCAACAGCTTGGTCGAGCGAATCCTCGACCCGTTGACGTAGGCGCAGCGACCACGGCTGGGCGTGGATCGACTCGACGGATTCGAGCGGCGGGAACTCACCGGTCTGACGCGAGCGAGCCATCGCCCAGGCCTCGGGCAGAGCCAGTTCGCGAGCCGTGGCGTCGTCGTCTGCGACCGTGACATCGAGCGAGATCGTGACGTAAGGGTCGGCAGCCTGCTTGCTGGGGCGGAAGTCGCGGCGGTAGGTGGCTAGCGCCTCCCGGCCGGCGTCCGTCCAGAGGATCGGCCCGCCGACGACGACGGGCATGCCTTGCCTTGCAGCGATCTCCATCCCGCGCCCCGTCGCCAGCACCGATACCGGGATGCGGCTCGCGACGACGGGATGTGCGGTGACTTCGGCCTCGCCGTCGAGGAGGTGACGCAGTTCGTCGAGATCGGCCTCGAAGGTGTCGGCAACATCGCGATCGTGGCGCAGCGCCTTGCGGACGGGGGCCGTGAAGCCCAGCGATCTGCCGATGCCCAGATCAACCCGGCCGGGGTGGAGCGCCTCAAGCATCAGGAACTGCTCGGCAACGATGATCGGCTGGTGATTGGGCAGCATGACGCCGCCCGAACCGATGCGGATGCGGCGGGTGCGCGTGCCGATCGCGGCGAGGAGGACGGCAGGGGATCCGCTCGCGATGCCCGGCACGCCGTGGTGCTCGGCGACCCAGAAACGTTCGTATCCCAGGGCCTCCACATGCTCGGCGCGCTCAACAGAGCCGCTGAGGCCCTCGGCCTCCGGACGTCCTGCACGCGTCCGCGACCGATCAAGCAACGAGAGCTTCATACCTACGTTAACCCGCCGCGACCCGTCGGATGTTCCCCACTCCGTGCGGCGGGGTGGTGCGGGCGGCAGGCTCAGCGGTGGTGGGCGAAGAACTCCCGCAGCATC
>JBBSSC010000211.1:0-4458 GCA_038242465.1 Propionibacteriales bacterium
ACCACCAACCTCGACGACGGCGCACTGCTCTGCCCCATGCACCACCACCAAGCCCACGAACAAGGCTGGTCCTTCCGCATGGCGCTCGACGGCATCATCGACGTCAAACACCCCGGCGGAATCTGGCAACGAAACCATCGATGGCGACCCTGAGTCGGCAAAGATGTGCGAATGAATGTCGAAGAAGCCAGACGATCGCGCTGGGAGGCGGCCGGCGAGCTTCCGCTCGCCTTGATCACCCTTGCCTTCCTAGCGGCATATGCCTGGCCCATCCTCGACGAGTCGCTGTCGGCCAGCTGGGTCGCCGTGTGCCGCTGGACGGTGTGGGCGAGCTGGGCCGCACTAGTGGCAGACTTCCTGATTCGCCTGATGCTGTCCGATCAGCGTTTCGCTTTCATCAAGTCGACTCCCCTCGAGATCGCATCTATCGCGCTGCCCCTGCTGAGGCCACTGCGCCTTCTCCGGCTGGTCACGCTGCTAGGTGCTCTGAACCGCCACGCTGGCGGAAGCCTGCGCGGGCGAGTGGGTATCTACGTGGCCGGATCGGTCACCCTCGTGGTCTTTGTCGCTGCCCTCGCTGTCCTGGAGGCCGAGCGCAAGGTCGACGGCAACATCGACAGCTTTGGCGATGCGGTGTGGTGGTCGATGACGACCATCACCACGATCGGCTACGGCGATCATTTTCCTATCTCCACGACAGGTCGGCTCGTTGCCGTCGGTCTGATGCTGTGCGGAATCGCCCTGCTCGGCATCGTGACTGCCTCGGTGGCGACCTATCTGATCGATCGAGTCACGGAGATCGACGATGAGTCACGCGCCGCCACCCGAAGAGACCTCGCCGAGCTGCGGCACGAGCTGACCGCGCTGCGGATGCTTCTGAGTCCAATCACCGATGGCGACCCTGACCTCAAGAGCTGCGAACCAGCAGCCCCACGGGATAACGATTCAGCAGAGCGGAAAGCGAGACCTGACCGCCGCTGACCTCTGCTCCAGTCAAGACATCGGTCCACCGTCCCTCAGGCAGGGCGAGCGTCGTGTCGCCCCAGCCACCGCGGTCGGCGAGGCCGACTGGCAGCCGGGTCGCGACAACGACCAGATCGGCGCTGCGTGCATACGCAATCGCGTGGGCGGCCGCGCTGCCGCAGGCTGCGAGGGGCTCGTAGCCTCTGAACAGCTCCGGCCGATCCCCTCTGAGGGTCAGCGCTCGGTGCACCAGCAACAGCTTGGCAGCGCCCGAGGCATCGACATCCGGAACAAGACCGTCGCCGATCTTCGCGAGCAGGCGACGGCGCGCGCCGTAGTCGACAGCCCGCCGGTTGTCTGGGTCGACGAGCGAGAAGTCCCACAGCTCGGTGCCCTGGTAGACGTCCGGGACGCCCGGCGCGGTCAGCTGGATGAGCTTCTGGCTCAGCGAGTTCGCCCACCCAGGGGCGGTGATCCGCTCGACCAAGGCGTCAACTTCTGCGCCGACGGCCTCCCTCGCCCGCGCGGGCCATTGCCTGATCTGCTGTTCGAAGGCCTCATCCGGTTCGGTCCAGGTCGTTCGGAGCTTCGACTCGCGGGCCGCCTTCAAGAGATAGTCGACGAGACGCTCATCGCTGATCGGTGCAGCGCCGACGAGCGTCTGCCAGGCCAGGAGGTTCAGCGAGGGCTCTTCGAGCCCGCAGGCGTCAGACCATGTGCGCACAGAATCGGCAAAGTCATCGGCGATCTCCGACAACACCGCGAGCCGAGCGCGGGTGTCCTCTGACCGTTTGGTGTCATGCGTCGTGAGCGTCGTCATCGTGGCTGGCGAGTCCGTATTGCGAGCCGCGGCCAGGCGATGGAACTCCTCGACGCCGATGCCGAAGCGATCAGGCGATCCGCCGACCTCGTTGAGCGCCGCGAACCGCGTGTAGCGGTAGAAGGTCGTGTCCTCGGTGCCCTTCGCGACGACCATCCCGGATGTCTGCTGGATGCGCGACGCGAGCTCGCCGGGTGGATCGCTCGTGACCTGACGATCGAGGGCGTCGAGGGCGTCCGCGAGCTCGGGCCGACGCTGCCTCGCCATCGCGATGGCCTGGGTCCAGTGGTCGGCGACCTCGGGCAGATACGACCGGTAGACACCGAACGCGATCATGGTCTCGGCCACAGCGGCTCGGGCAGCGTCAGTGTCGACGTCATCGAGCAGGCCGGCGATGCGGCGCACCTCTGCCACCAGGATCTTGTCGGTCACAAGCCGGCGAGCGGTCTCCTCGACCGACGCGTAATCGACGTCCTGCCCCAGCTCAGCCGCCAGCGCGGTCAGCGGCGCCTCACCGGCCGGATCGATCAGGATGCCGAAGATCTCGCCCAGTGCGTCATATCCCGTGGTGCCGTGGACGGGCCAGCTGTCCGGCAGCGGCTCTCCTGGATGCAGGATCTTCTCGACCACGATCCACGCATCGGGAGCCGCGGCCCGCAGACGTTTCATGTATGTCGTCGGGTCCGTGAGGCCGTCCGGGTGGTCGATCCGCAGACCCGACACATCACCATTCGCGACCCAGCGCAGCACCTCGCCGTGGACAGCATCGAAGACATCCTTGTGCTCAACGCTGACGGCCGCCAACGTCGTGATGTCGAAGAAACGCCGGTAGTTGAGCTCGGCATTGCCCCGCCGCCAGTCGATGAGCTCGTAGTTCTGGCGAGCGTGGACCTCCTGCGCGGTCCCCTCGGCGTCTCCGGCGATCGGGAAGCGGTGGTCGTAGTAGACGAGCTCATCGCCATCGACCGTCAGCGCATCCAGATCGGAGGCCGATCCAAGCACGGGCACCAGGACGCGGTCACGGCTCCAGTCGATGTCGAACCAGTGCGCGAACTGCGACGCCCTGCCCTTGGCCAGCACGTCCCACCAGAACGGATTGGCCGCTGGCACCTCGATCGACATGTGATTCGGAACGATGTCGATGACGAAGCCCAGGCCGCGCGCGCGTAGGGCATCGGCCAGGTCGAGCCGAGCAGGCTCGCCACCCAGCGCCGGACGCGCGATGCGCGGATCGGTCACGTCGTAGCCATGCGTCGATCCGGGGGTTGCATCGAGGATCGGTGAGACGTACACCGCGCCGACGCCGAGTGCCGCCAAGTAATCGACGACGTCGCGCGCATCGTCGAAGCCGAACTCCGGGCGTAGCTGCAGCCGGTACGTCGAGGAAGGAACGGTCATGAGTCGACCCGCTGCAGCACGACGACCGAGCGGCCGGGAAGGGTGAATGCCCCGCCCGCCGGCACGACATCGCCCATCGGAGTCGACTCGACGAGGCCGGCGCAGCTGTTGATCACCAGGCCCCAGCCGGTGCCGTGGCCGGACGGGACGGTCATCTCGATGTCCTCGTGATGGGCGTTGAACGCCAACAGGAACGAGTCGTCTACGACCCGTTCGCCGCGCTGGTCACGCTCGGCGATCGCATCGCCGTTGAGGAACACCACGATCGACTTGCCGAAGTCGTCGTCCCAGTTCTGCTCCTGCATCTCCTCGCCCGCCGGGGTGAACCACGCGATGTCACGCAGCTCGTCGCCCTTGCGGATCGGCTTACCCTCGAAGAAGCGACGGCGGCGGAACACCGGGTGCTGCGCGCGGAACGACGCTAGCGCGCCCACGAACTGGGTCATCGCGTCATCGTGCTCGGCGCTCTTCCAGTCGATCCAGGCCACCTCGTTGTCCTGGCAGTAGGCGTTGTTGTTGCCGCCCTGGGTGCGTCCCAGCTCGTCGCCGTGCAGGATCATCGGCACGCCCTGCGACAGCAGCAGCGTCGCCATCAGGTTGCGGCGCTGGCAGTCGCGCAGCTCGATGATCTCCAGGTCGTCGGTCGGTCCTTCGACGCCGCAGTTCCAGGAGCGGTTGTCATCGGCGCCGTCGCGGCTGTCCTCGCCGTTCTCTTCGTTGTGCTTCTCGTTGTACGACACGAGATCGGTCAGGGTGAAGCCGTCGTGCGCCGTGATGAAGTTGATCGACGCATACGGACGACGTCCGTTGTCTTGGTACAGGTCGGACGAGCCGGTGATGCGCGATGCGAACTCCCCCAGCGTCGAGGACTCACCTCGCCAGAAGTCGCGCACGATGTCGCGGTACTCGGCGTTCCACTCGGTCCACTGCGGAGGGAACCCGCCGACCTGGTAGCCGCCGGGGCCGACGTCCCAGGGCTCGGCGATGAGCTTGACCTGGCTGACCACCGGATCCTGCTGCACGAGCTCGAAGAACGTCGCGAGCTTGTCGACGTCGTAGAACTCGCGAGCCAGCGTGGCCGCGAGATCGAAGCGGAAGCCGTCGACGTGCATCTCGGTGACCCAGTACCGCAGCGAGTCCATGATGAGCTGCAGCGCATGCGGATTGCCCACGTGGCCGGAGTTGCCGGTGCCCGTGTAGTCCATATAGACCTGCTGGTCGTCCTCGACGACGCGGTAGTACGACTGGTGGTCGATGCCCTTCATCGACAGCGTCGG
>JBBSSC010000212.1:0-4457 GCA_038242465.1 Propionibacteriales bacterium
CCCAGGTCACCCGTATCGCCCGGGGTGCGGTGCTGCAGGTCAAGCAGCTGGAGTTCATCGATGCGGCCCGCGCGATCGGCGTGACGCGTCGTTCCAACTTGATGCGGCACGTCATTCCGAACTCGCTGGCACCGGTCATCGTGACCGCAACGGTCTCGCTGGGCATCCTGATCGTCGCCGAGGCAACATTGTCGTTCCTTGGCATCGGGCTGCCGTTCGGAGTCGTGTCGTGGGGCAATGACATCTCGGCCGCTCAGAACCAGATCCGCTCAGGTCAGCGGATCGGCGTGATGTTCTGGCCTGCTGGTGCACTGGCCTTCACGGCGCTCGGATTCATCCTGTTGGGCGATGCTGTCAGCGACGCCCTCAACCCGAAGAGGCGGAGCGAATGACCACCCCCGTGCTGGAGATCAAAGATCTGCACGTCGCGTTTCAGGTCGGCAAGAGATTTGTTCCCGCCGTCCGCGGTGCCAGGCTGGTCGTCTATCCCGGTCAGACCGTGGCGATCGTCGGCGAGTCGGGTTCGGGTAAGTCCACCACCGCACATGCGATCATCGACCTGTTGCCCGGTACCGGGCGCGTCACTAGCGGCGAGATCCTGTTCGAGGGCAAGAACATCGTCAAAGCCCGCAAAGGCGAGATCCTCGCTCTGCGTGGTTCATCGATCGGCCTGGTTCCTCAGGACCCCATGACTAACCTCAACCCGCTGCTGCGGGTGGGCGCCCAGATCAAGGAAGCGCTGGTTGCCAACGGAGTCGCCAAGGGCAAGGCCGCCGACCGCCGCGTCGTCGAGCTGCTCTCGGAGGCCGGCCTGCCCGATGCGGAGGCCCGTGCACGACAGTTCCCGCACGAGTTCTCCGGCGGAATGCGTCAGCGTGCGCTGATCGCGATGGGTCTGGCCGCACGGCCCAGGCTCCTGATCGCCGATGAGCCGACCTCGGCTCTCGACGTGACGGTGCAAAAGCAGATCCTGGACCATCTGGACTCTTTGACCGATGAGCTGGGTGTCGCCGTCCTGCTGATCACGCATGATCTGGGGCTGGCTTCGGAGCGCGCCGATCACCTTGTCGTGATGTACAAGGGCCAGGTCGTCGAGTCCGGGCCCGCCCGCGAGATCCTGCAGGATCCTCAACATCCGTACACGAAGCGTCTCGTCTCGTCCGCGCCGTCGCTGGCATCTCAGCGACTGTCGTCCGAGCGTGCCCGTATTCAGGTGCGCGAGCAGGCGGTACAGACTGCGGCCGAGATCGCCGCAGAGGTCGCGGCTCATGAACAGGAGCTGGGTGAGGGACGGACGACAGTCGTCGAGGCCAAGAACCTGGTCAAGGACTTCGTCTTGCGCGGTGGACGGCCAGGATCCTCGACGGCATTCCGTGCTGTCGACGATGTGTCGTTCTCCCTCAAGCGGGGCACCACGACCGCGATCGTGGGCGAGTCCGGTTCGGGTAAGTCGACCGTCGCTCGCATGGTGCTGGGCCTGCTCGATGCGACGTCTGGCACGGTCGAGTTCGACGGTGTCGACATCATGAAGCTGAACTCCAAGTCCGAGCAGCTTGCGCTGCGTCGTCAGATGCAGCCGGTGTTCCAGAATCCATATGCCTCACTCGATCCGATGTACTCGATCTATCGCTCGATCGAGGAGCCGTTGCGCACCCATGGCATCGGTACCGATAAGGAGCGAGAGGCGCGTATTCGCGATCTGCTCGACAAGGTTTCGTTGCCGGCTGCGGTGATGCGTCGCTATCCAAATGAGCTGTCTGGAGGTCAGCGGCAGCGTGTGGCCATTGCTCGTGCGCTGGCTCTGGAGCCCGAGGTCGTGATCCTCGATGAGGCGGTCTCAGCGCTCGATGTGCTGGTGCAGGCGCAGATCCTGCGGCTGCTCAATGACCTGCAGGCCGATCTCGGCCTGAGCTTTTTGTTCATCACGCATGATCTGGCTGTCGTTCGACAGATAGCCGACAACGTGCTGGTCATGCAGAACGGCAAGGTCGTCGAGACGGCATCTGTCTCGACCGTTTTCGACAACCCTCGCGAGGCCTACACGCAGCGGTTGTTGGACGCGATTCCGGGCGGTTCGATCCCTCTCGGCTGAGTTGCCTGCAAGACCCCCGCTGGGGCCCCTCCCGCTTGCGGGGGAGTGGTGCAAAGTGGACAGAATGAGACGGCGTATCTGACCGAATTGCACCCCTCGCGGTCGTTTTTGCACCACTCGAGAGAGCGGGTTTTGATGAATTGACATGATCGAACATATGTTCGATCATGGGTGAATGACCGTTGCCGCACCTACCCTCGACGAGCTGCGTGAGCGGGTTACCGCAATGCAGGGACGGCCCGCGGCCCAGCCCGTCGCCACGCATCCGTCCTTTGCGGGTCTCCTGCAATTGCAGGCCGGATCGAGCTACTCGGTCGATTCCATGACCCTCGCGATAACGCTCATGGCGGGGCCGTCGGCCGATGGCGCATGGTGCGGGGTCGTGGGCACTGCCGAGCTCGGTCTCGAGGCGGCCGCGGCCACCGGCGTCGAGCTGCGCCGCACGATCCTGGTGCCCGATCCGGGGGAGTCGTGGCTCGAGGTCGTCGCCGCGCTGGTCGACGTGCTGACCGTCGTGGTGCTGCGCGCGCCCGCGCACGTCGCGCCCAAAGATGTCAGCCGGATCAGCGCGAGACTGCGCCAGCGCGGTGGCATCCTGATCGCCTACGGCGACTGGCCCCGCAGCGATGCGCGGCTGAGCCTGCATGAGGTCGAGTGGGTGGGGGTTGGCCGCGGCCACGGCCATCTGCAGGCCCGTCAGGTCACAGTCGAGGTACAGCGCGGAACTGCTCCGGCGCGCCGCCGCCGGCTGTGGATGCCCGATGCGGCCCAGGTCATCCGGGGTGTCGAGCCCGTTGCTGTCTCGGCACCCAGTCGTCTGCAGAGCGTGTCCTGATGGCACGCACGATGGTGCTATGGGCGCCCGACTGGCCCATCGTGGCGGTCGACGTGCCCGCCTCCGTCCCGGCTGCGGTCCTCTCCAAGGGGCAGGTGCTGGCCTGTTCGCAGGCGGCCCGTTCGCAGGGAGTGCGCCGAGGCATGCGGCGCCGTGATGCCCAGTCGAGGTGCCCCGAGCTCGTTCTGCACGATCACCATCCGGATGCGGATGCGCGGGCCTTCGAGGTCGTTCTCGCCGCGATCGAAGAGCTCAGCCCCGGTGTCGCGCCGCTGCGGCCGGGCCTGTGCGCGATGTCGGTGCCGTCCAGGTTCTACGGGGGCGAGGCCGAGGTCGCAGCCACGATCGCCGAGAGGCTTGTTGAGCTGGGCGTGTGGGACGTCCGTGCGGGCATCGCTGACGGGCTGTTCGCGGCCGAGCAGGCTGCCCGCCGGGCGCTGGCCCAAGACAGCCTTGTCGTGCCGGTTGCGGGTTCGGCGCAGTTCCTGCAGGGTCTGCCGATCGACGCCCTCGCCGACCCTGATCTGGTCGGGCTGCTGCGCCGCATGGGGCTGTCGACCCTGGGCGACTTCGCCTCGCTACCGCCGGCCGATGTCCACACCCGGTTCGGCACGCACGGGGCGCTGCTGCACCGGATGGCCCGCGGCCAGGATCCGCAGCCCATCAGTCGCAGGCAGGTGCCTCCCGAGTTCGAGGCCACGCTGCTGCTCGAGCCACCGCTCGAGCTCGTCGAGCCCATCGCTTTCAGCCTGCGCACCACAGCCGAGGCCTTCGTGACCGATCTGGCCGCTCACGGGCTGGTGTGCACGACGGTCCTGATCGAGGTCGACGCCGATGGCTCGCTCGCGACCGCACGGCGCTGGATGCATCCGCGCTGGTTCAGCCCGACCGATCTGATCGACCGGGTCCGCTGGCAACTGGCCGTCGACGGCGCGGTCAAGGCGCCCGTCGATGCCGTGCGGCTGATCCCCGAGGTCACCGAGCCGTTGGGCGATCATGCCGACAGCCTCTTCGGCGGTGGCCCCGATGAGCGGGTTGAGCGTGGGGTGGCGCGGGTGCAGAGCATCGTCGGCCACGAGTCGGTCGTCTCGGTCACGGTCCAGGGCGGGCGCGGCCCGGCCGAGCGGCACCTGCTCACGCCGTGGGGCGAGCGTCCACTGGTTGCGCGGGCCGCAGGTCTGCCGTGGCCCGGCAGCCTGCCGCCCCCGGCGCCGGCCACGGTGTATCCCGAGCCGCAGCAGGCCATGGTCGTCGGTGCGGAGGGCCAGCCCGTCGGGGTCAGCGGCCGCGGCATGATCAGCGCGGAGCCGGCTCAGTTCCGCGTCTCGGCGGGTCACGACTGGCAGCCCGTCGCGTCGTGGGCGGGTCCGTGGCCCGTCGACGAGCAGTGGTGGGACGAGTCGGCCGCCCGACGTATCGCCCGCTTCCAGGTCATCGGCGTCGACGGCAGCGCTTATCTCATGATCGTGGAGTCCGGCCACTGGTGGACAGAGGCCCGCTATGACTAACCCCCCCTCCCCGGGGCGGGGG
>JBBSSC010000213.1:0-4448 GCA_038242465.1 Propionibacteriales bacterium
GGTGTGTGCTGTCATCGCGGCAATGCTCGCACTGGTTCTGCTGCGCCCCTCCCAGGGGACCGCCAGCCAACCTGCGACACGTTTGGTCAACGACGCTCGATAGTCTGGGTCCATGCCTGAATTCGATGACCTGCTCGGAGCTAACCAGTCCTACGCCGAGACCTTCGATCTCGCCGGTTTCGACGGTATCGCCCGTGCCGGCGTCGCGATGGTGACGTGCATGGACTCGCGCATCGACCCGCTGCGCATGATCGGCCTGAACCCCGGCGATGCCAAGATTCTTCGTAATCCCGGCGGCCGGGTGACAGACCAGGCGCTCGTCGCCCTCGTGCTCGGCGTGACGCTGCTGCAGGTCAAGCGCGTCCTGATCGTCGAGCACAGCCGCTGCGCCATGGCAACGTCGACCGAGAGCGAACTCAAGCAGCGAGTCGGTGAGAGCGTTGGCCAGGATGCCTCCTGGATGACTCTCGGCGCCATCTCCGACCAGAAGAGCACTGTGAAGGCCGACGTCCTGCGCGTCCAGTCGCATCCCCTGATCGGCGAGGAAATCCTCGTCGGCGGATTCATCTACGACGTCGACAGCGGATTGCTAGAGCGAGTGGCGTAATGCCGGAGTCTCCCCCAGCTCCGGCAACACCCACTGCGCGTACCGTCCGCCCCCTCCGCCCTGAGATCCAGGCGCTGCGAGCCGGGGCGGCGTTGCTCGTCGTCCTGTACCACCTGTGGCCCGAACAGCTGCCCGGCGGATTTATGGGCGTCGATGTCTTCTTCGTCATCTCGGGATTCCTCATCACATCCCACCTGGCCAGCGAGGCGGCGTCGACCGGACGCGTTCGGATCGGCCGCTTCTGGGCCCGCCGCGCGCGGCGCCTCCTGCCCGCCGCGTATCTCGTGCTGGTGACTTCGGCCCTGGCGGTCTTCGTATGGCTACCCCAGATCAGCTGGACCCAGAACTTTCGCGAGATCCTCTCGTCGGCCCTGTACTTCCAGAACTGGCGGCTCGCGCTCGATGCGGTCGACTATCTCGCCGCCGAGAACGCACCCAGCGTCGCCCAGCACTACTGGACGCTCTCGGTCGAGGAGCAGTTCTACGTCGCCTGGCCATTGCTCGTGCTCGCGGCGGTGTTTCTCGCGGCTCGGCTGCGCCTGCGCCAGCTGCCGACGGTCACGGCTGTCGTCGCGGCAGTCACCGCTGGAAGCTTCGCGTACTCGCTATGGCTGACCTACGACAACGTCTCGTTCGCGTACTTCTCGACCTTCACCCGCGCCTGGGAATTCGGCGCAGGGGCATTGCTGGCGCTCCTGACCCTGCGCGCCTCGGCAGGCCGCCGCAAGCCCCGCGTACTGCCTCCGCTGCTCGGAGCTGCCGTCTCATGGGCGGGCCTTGCGGTGCTGGCCTACTGCGGTCTCGCCCTGACCGGCTCGACCCCGTTCCCCGGCACGGCTGCCCTGCTGCCCGTCCTGGCGACCGTGGCTGTCATCACGGCAGGCATGCCCGACTCTCCCTTCTCACCTCGGCGGCTCATCGAGCTGCGCTTCGTCCAGTGGGCCGGCGATATCTCGTATCCCCTCTACCTGTGGCACTGGCCGCCAATTGTGGTTCTTCCGGTCGTGCTCGGCCATGAGCTGGGGTTTTGGCCACGTGTCGCGATCCTGGTGGGGACCTTCGCCGCAGCCGATCTGACAAAACGCTTCATCGAGGACCCCGTCCGTAGCGGTCGACGCCTCGGCATCCAGCGCAGCTCGGTCACGTTCGCGTTCACGGCCGTTACAGCCTGCGCGATCGCTGCGACCTGCCTGTCCGGCATTCGGCACGCCGATGCCGTCGCCGACCGCGCCGAAAAGGTCAGCGCCGAGATCGCATCCGATGCGCCCCCCTGCTTCGGCGCGGCCTCGATGGCCCCCGGTCCCCCGTGCGTCAATCCCGAGCTCGACGGCCAGCTGATCCCCGACACGACCGCGATCATGCGTGATAACGCCAACTATCCGGGCTGCGAGTCGACCAACGCGGTCCGCGAGAACTGCACCTTCGGCGATGCCTCGAATCCTGTGCTGCCGCATGTCCTGGTGATCGGTGACTCCCACGCACGCGCGATGCTGCCAATCTTCGTCGACCTCGCCGAGAGCGGCAAGATCTTCCTGACCGCACAGGTCAAGGGCGGCTGCGCGTGGTCGACCAATCCGCATCCCAATTCCGACCGCGCGATCGCCGAGAGCTGCGAACAGTGGCGCGACAGCGTTGCAAGCTGGCTCGACAGGCAGGGCGACGAGCTCGACCTGATCGTCACAGCCGCGCTGGCGCATCCTCGACCGGCCACCGCACCCAAGCCGCAGGTCGCGGGCTTCGTCGATACGTGGCGCACCATGACTCAGCGTGGCATCCCGGTCGTCGCGATCAAGGACAATCCGTATCTGCCCGCCAGCACCAATGACTGCCTGGCCCAAGAGTCCACGATCACGTCCACCAGCTGCGCGATGCAGCGCGCAGACGTCTTCCCGAACTTCGATCCGCTGGTCGGTGCGACCCAACAGGTCGAGGGCAGCACGCTGCTCGACCTGACGAGCTTCTACTGCACCGACACGATATGCCCCGCCGTGATCGGCGGCGTCAATGTCTACCGCGACCGCACCCACATCAGCAAGACATATGTCCAGACGCTGACGCCCTACGTCACCGACCGCCTGGAAACAGCCGGCCTGCTGACGAGACGCCGGCGCTGACGGCGCACCGGGCCGGCGGACGCGGGCACGGGCACGCGCCTGGTCAGGCGTCGATCTTGTCCGCGTCGATCTCGTAGGCGCCTTGGACGATGAACTCCTTGCGGGGCGGGACCTCATTGCCCATCAGGAGCTCGAAGACCGACGCCGCCTCCTCACCGTCGTCGACGGTCAGCCGGCGCAGCGTGCGGTGACGTGGATCCATCGTGGTCTCGGCCAGCTGATCGGCATCCATCTCACCGAGGCCCTTGTAGCGCTGGACCGGATCCTTCCATTTGACGCCCTTGCGCTTGAGCTCGGCCATGGTGCGCACGAGTTCGGGGTCGGAGTACGTGTAGATGTACTTCTCCTGCCCCTTCTTGGGGTTGGTCAGCTCGATCCGGTGCAGCGGGGGGACGGCTGTGTAGACGCGCCCCGCGTCAACGAGCTCGCGCATGTAGCGAAAGAACAGCGTCGCCAGGAGGCATCGGATGTGGGCGCCGTCGGAGTCAGCATCAGCCATGAAGATGATGCGGCCGTAGCGCGCGGCATCGACATCGAAGGTGCGCCCCGAGCCTGCGCCGACGACCTGGATGATCGACGAGCACTCGGCATTCTTGAGCATGTCACCGATGCTGGCCTTCTGGACGTTCAGGATCTTGCCGCGGATTGGCAGCAGCGCCTGAAACTCCGAGTCGCGCGCCGACTTGGCGGTGCCGAGCGCGGAGTCGCCCTCCACGATGAACAGTTCCGAGCGCTCGACGTCGCTGCTGCGGCAGTCGGCGAGTTTGGCCGGCAGAGCGCTGGACTCCAGCGCGTTCTTGCGGCGCTGGGTGTCGCGTTGCTGACGAGCCGCCAGACGCGTGCGGGACGCGTCGACGACCTTCTGCATCACGAGGCGCGCCTTGGCCTTGTCGACGGCCTTGGTGGACGTCAGATGCTTCTTGAGCTCACGCGACACGACCTGGTTGACGATCTTGGTGACTGCGGGCGTGCCGAGCACCTCCTTGGTCTGGCCCTCGAACTGCGGCTCGGCCAGGCGCACCGTCACGACGGCGGTGACGCCCTCCAGAACATCGTCCTTGATCACATCGGGATCGCCGGACTTGAGCAGCCGGGTCGTCTTCAGCACATCGTTGAAGGTCTTGGTTACGGCGCGTTCGAAGCCGTTGACGTGAGTGCCGCCCTTGGGCGTCGCGATGATGTTGACGAACGACTTGAGCTCGGTGTCGTAGCCCGTGCCCCAGCGCAGCGCGATATCGACGCCGAGGTTGCGCTCGATGTCTTGCGGCGTCATGTGGCCCTTGGCGTCCAGGAGCGGGACGGTCTCGGTAAAGACGTCCTCGCCCTGCAGCCTCAGGACCTCGGAGACCGGCTCGTCGGGCGAGAGGAACTCGCAGAACTCGGCGATGCCGCCGTCATGGCGGAACTTCTCCTCGTGAGGCTCGTCGCCGCGCTCGTCGCGGATCACGAGCTCGAGTCCCGGCACCAAAAAGGATGTCTGGCGGGCACGTGCGATGAGCTCGTCGTACGCGAACTTCGCGCCCTTGATGAAGATCTGGTGATCGGCCCAGTACCGCACGCGCGTGCCGGTGCGGGCCTTCGCGACCTTGCCGATCTTGCGCAGCTCGTTGCCGGGCGTGAAGTCGGCCTCGGGGCCGTGACCGGCAAAGACGCCGGGCTCCCCACGGCGGAAGGACATCGCCCACGTCGCACCGCCCTTGTCGACCTCGACGTCGAGCCGAGACGAC
>JBBSSC010000214.1:0-4438 GCA_038242465.1 Propionibacteriales bacterium
CGCGGCCTGCGCCACGAGGGGCAGGGCTTCGAATGTCGCCGAGGCGCGTACTAGCGTCGCCGCGTCCGAGGCGGTCATCCGCAACTCGTTACGCACCCAGGTATTCAGGGTGGAGGCGCCATCGATCTCGTAGGCTTTGGTGGTCTCAATCTCGGCCAGGCATGCAGCCTTAGCGGCATCTAACGCGTCTTGTGCGATTTGGATCGCGCGGACCTTCTCACACGGATCACCCAGCTCGAGTACCCGCGCAACGGTGCGCAGTGCGTCGAGAGTGGGTGCCGAATTCATATCTCCAACCTAGTCGAACACGCATTCGATGGCCAGTGGATAAACCCTGTGAATTCAACGAATTATCGCCAGGTGCTATGTCAGTGGCATGGTCTATGGTTCGCCAAGCTCCTTGACTCTCAAGACTCCGGTCGCTTTGCCCGCGGTGTATCCGAACTGACACATCTCAAGGCTCGCCGGCGTCGCCCAACGACATCGCAAGGTCGCGGGCCACTCCTGCAGGGGCTCGAGCCGTCAGGCGTGAGGAGGTCAGCACGGGGCACCCTGAGTCCCACACGATCCGATCTCCCGCGGCAATCAACCGGGTCACGAGGTCGACGTCCTCGCTACGGACCAACGCGCGGAAGCCACCAGTGCGCACATAGGTCTCGGCGCGCATGCCCATCGACGCTCCGTGGACGTGACCGTGACGGTCCGGCGCCTCGAACGCTGCGTGGTACCGAGCGATCCAACCGGCAAAGCTGATGTGGGCGTGCGGTGACAGTGCGACGGTGCCGAGATAGGCATCCGCTCCCCCGCGTGCTGCTTCGAGCTGCGCGGATAGCCAGCCAGGTGCCACACTGCTGTCGGCATCCGTGGTCGCCAACCAGAGCCGGTCGTTCCGGGTGGCATCCTGTGCCAAAACCCAGTCGAGTCCGGCGGCTCGTGCGGCACCGACATTGGCCTCCTCCGCCTCGAACACCGTCGCGCCTGCCGCTCGCGCGAGCTCAGCTGTTCGATCGGCACAGCCATTGGCCACGACGACGATCATGGTCTCGATGTCTGCCACCTGATCCGCCGCAATCCGGAGAGCATCGATCGCGTTCGTGATGAGCCGCTCCTCCTGGTGGGCGGGCACGACGACCGCCATCCGGTCGGGCGCGGGTCTACTCACGCCCGAGCACCGCAATCGTGAAATCGCGCTCCTCGTGCCACACGAGTCGTTCTAGTCCCGGCGCGGCGTGCAGCTCACGCTGCACCTGATCGCCATCGCACTCCGCCTCGGCGAAATCGTGGCGCCAGTTGACGCTGACCAGCACTCCCTCGGGGTCGAGCGCCGCCCTGGCACGGTCGATCGTCGCTGCCCGGTCGGCCGTGCTCAGGAAGTACATGATCTCCGAG
This sequence comes from Propionibacteriales bacterium, assembly GCA_038242465.1. Taxonomy (GTDB): domain Bacteria; phylum Actinomycetota; class Actinomycetes; order Propionibacteriales; family Nocardioidaceae; genus Aeromicrobium. Next base: position 1,390 of record JBBSSC010000214.1, read on the forward strand.
AGAACGACCAGATCGAAAGTCCCGTCGGGCCAGGCTTCAGGCAATGCGCCCTCGAAGAACTCGACATCTGGAAGCCGATGGCGAGCGATCTCAACAGCACGCGGCACCGAGTCAGAGGCGATGACGGTGCCGCACCGTGCGACGAGAAGTTCCGTGAGCACACCCACCGAGCATGCAGGCTCATATACGCGCTTGAACTCGCGGTCTGGAAGGCTCGCGATCGTCAGCTCGTATTTACGCCGTTCATACGATCGTTTCGTGAGATGCCACGGATCCGAAGAGGCCGCATACATCTGCTCGAAGTACTCCGGAGCCGTCACGTGACGACGGCTTCCGGCGCGAATGACGCGTGCTTCAGCAAAATCCCGCCGACCACTGCGGCATCCGCAGGATGATCGCTCAGCGGCTCGACCTGGGTCTTGAACGCCGCGATCGCCTGACGCTTGCGGACTCGGGCCGTGGACGAGCAGGCGAGGCGCCGCACGCGCGGCAACCACACCTGCTCCGCGGGCTGCGTCCAGGCCCACGTCCAGATCGGGAATCGCCACAGGACGGTATGGTCGCCGCACAGCTCGACGGCCGCAGCCCCTACCGCATCGTGGTCGGGATGTCCGTCCGACTCGAATGGCGCCAGCACGAGATCGGCTTCGGCAACGAGCGGACGCAACGCGTCGGTCAGCTTCGGCTGGGCATCCGCGAGACCGCCGTCGGGAAGGCCGAGCCGGCGCACGTCGGGCTCGGTGAACCCCAGCACGGATAACGCATCGAGCAGCTCGTCGGGGCGGCGCGACCTCAGATCGTCGGGCGACACACTGGGACTTCCCGGGTGGGACGCCTCTCCGTCGGTGGCGGTCACGAACGTGACGGGACGTTGGGTCTGACCGCCGAGCCAGCCACCGATCGCCAGCACTTCGTCATCGGGATGCGCTGACAGCACGAGGACGCGGCCGCCCGGATCGTGTGGCGGATCCCACGGCAGGCTCTCCAACCGAGAGCGCCAGCCGCTAGCCATCGACGCGCTCCAGCGAGCCGAGGCGCTCCAGGTCGCGCTCGGCATGATGCTGCCGCACGAAGACCTGTAGATCGTCGACGCGCGCGGCATGGCTTTCGTCGAAGGCGAGCGGCGCGGGGCCCAACGCACGTCCGACCCGCGCGATCACCGAGTCGACGACATCGCTCGTGCGCTGCCTGACGACAAGGGCGAGCCGCTCGACCTGGCGTGTGCCGAGCTCATCGACGTCGGCCGCGCGGGCCGCAGCCTCAAACACCAGATCGAGACTCTCTAGCTCGGCTCGCACCGCGCCGAGGTGGGCCAGACCGTGCGCGTCGAGCCGTTCCCTGGCGGCCTCGAGCGTCTTCGCCACGCCTTGCGCCCCGCCGAACCACACCGCCGCGATCCCGATGGCTCCCCACCAGAATCCGGGACGTTCGACGTAGGCGCCCGGAGCACCCACGGGCACGGCGAATACCTGGTCGAACAGGAGCGTCACGGTCGCCGCGCGCGACATCCCGGGCCCGTCCCACGGATGGCCGCTCGGATCGGGCTTGATCCCATCGGTCTGTAGATCGATCGCAAAGAGGCGCGAGCCGTCGGGTGTCCTGGCCGTGACCAGAGCCTGGGTGACAGAGGCGGCACCGGAGCAAAACGCCTTGGATCCTGACAGGAACCAGCCATCTTCTCCTTGCTCGGCGTCGAGGACTGCGAACGGCGGCTCGGCGGCCCACACTGCCCAGATCTCGCCGGACCTGGCGACTGCGCACTCGCGTGACCCGGCCAGCTCCGACAAGATCGCGATGGCGTCGTGATGCGGCTCGACGAGCTTGGCCAACGGAAGGTCTTGTTGACCCAGCGCGGTCAACTTCGACCATCGGTCGGCGGTGTCACCGTGCGCGGGGAGCGACCACGCGCGGGTTGTGTGGATGCGCAGCATGTCGGCATCGATGGGGGAAGCGCGCATGCTGACTGGTCCTCCGAGGAGCGCGGACGGGTCCAGCTGCTGCATAACCAGACACTCAAGCCTCGCACGCGACGGCGCGAGCGCAACTCCTCGCCGCTACCGTCCCAGGTTCAGCCAGCGCGCGGGCTGCGGCGATAGGCCGAAACCGTCGGATCGCCCGTGACCCAGAATCGCCACAGGACGTCAGCTGCTCGGGAGACTCCGACCCGCGGCCCGGCAGATATTTCGGGCGGCTCTTGCGGAGCTGACCCCAGGCGCACGCCATCAGACGTCAACAGATCGGTCCCGAGATCGTCGATCGACAAACCCAGCGCTCGGGCGAGGTTGCCCGGTCCACGCGCCAACGCAACATCCTTGACCCCGATGCGTCGGCCCCGTGCCACCTCGATGCCGTCGACGACCTCGCCTGCACGCACGAGCACCGCGGCCGCACGATCGGTCGGGCCGGTCACGACATTCGCGCAGAAGTGCATTCCGTATGACCGGTAGACGTAGAGGCGCCAGGGCGGGCCGTACATGATCTCGCTGCGCGGGGTGCGGGTGAACGCGTGCGATGCCGGATCGTCAACTCCCCCGTACGCCTCGACCTCGGTGATGCGCACCGCGACGTCATGACCGTGCAACGTCCGTCCCAAGAGGCTGCGGGCACGGACGTCGACCCCGTCGGGTGTCACCGCTGACATGGGGTCAGCTGACCGACTCGATGACGACCTTCTCGGCCGGCGCGACGCCATTGTCCGCATTACCCTTCGCGGCGATGTCCTGAGCGACCTTGAGGCCGGCGGCGTCGATCGAGCCGAAGACCGTGTAGCTGGGCGGCAGCTCGGCGTCGGCGAGGACAATGAAGAACTGCGAGCCATTCGTGTCGGGGCCGGAGTTGGCCATCGCCAGCGTGCCGGCCGGATACTTCTCGTCACCGCTCAGCTCATCGGCGTACGAGTAGCCCGGGCCACCATTGCCCTCGCCCGTGGGGTCGCCGCATTGCAGGACGAAGTCCTGGACAAGCCGGTGGCACGCGATGCCGTCGTACCAACCCTGCGCCGCGAGGGAGGCGAATGAGTTCACCGTGCACGGCGCGGAATCTGCCGTGA
>JBBSSC010000215.1:0-4430 GCA_038242465.1 Propionibacteriales bacterium
GATCTCGACCCCGCGGGCTACGACCTGGGCGGGCCCCTCGCCGCCGGGATCAGCCGCGACGACGTCGACGAGATCGCCCACGCGAATGCCAGCGACCTCGGCTGCATCGACCCGCACAGTCGTGCGCACGGCATCGTCGCCGTATCCGGCCAGCGATCCGGGCCGGATGATCCGATAGTCGGTCATCGCCTCGCCCTCACGCATGGGGCCGGCGACGCGGCGGCCGATTGCTGCATCGCGGCTCAGCACCCGCGCCGGCGTCGACGCGGCCGGCAGCGAGGCCGTCCGGAGGTCTTCGGACGTAACGATCTGGCCGCTGCGCAGATCGTGACGCGCCACGAGGACCGGCGTGAGATCGTCGGACGGGCGCAGCGCCGTCAGCCCAGCCAGCACCGCGAGACCCGTGAGAATGGCTGCGAGCAGGCGCCGATGCTCGTGGATGAGGCGATGAATCCGTTCCATTCCTTGACCCTAGGCAGGACCCGGGCCGGCTCGCAGCCGCCGTCCACAGGTCTTAAGCTGCGGAGTCGGTGCCGCTCTTCTTGGCAGGTGCGGACTCGGCTTTGGCCGAAGGCTTGCTGTCAGACGACGACGAGCTCGAAGCGTCGCTCGAGCCGGACGAGTTGGCAGCCACCGAGGCGGACGAGCCGGAGCGGCTGTCGGTCTTGTAGAAGCCTGAACCCTTAAAGACAACGCCCACGGCATTGAAGACCTTGCGCAGGTCACCGCCGCAATTGGGGCAAGTGGTCATCGCATCGTCGGTAAAGCTCTGGTGGACTTCCAGCGCTTCACCGCAGGCCTTGCACTGATACTGGTACTTCGGCACGACGTGCTCCCGCTAGATCGACATAACTTTTCAAGGATACAGTTGAGGTCCCGTGACCGATCACATCCCTTGTCTAATCAGTCCTTGTCGAACCAGCCCTTCGGAGCCCATCGATGAATGAATGGCTGCTTTTGGCCACGTCCCTGCTCCTGATGCTGGCGTGTGGGGTGTTCGTCGCCGCGGAGTTCTCTTTCGTGACGGTCGACAGGGCAACCATCGAACGCGATGCTGCTGCCGGCGACAAAGGTGCCCAGGGCACGCTGATCGCTCTGCGCTCGCTGTCGACCCAACTCAGCGGCGCGCAGTTGGGCATCACGATCACGAATCTGGCGATCGGCTATCTCGCCGAACCCGCAATCGGCAAGCTCCTGCACGATCCGCTCGAATCGGCGGGCCTTGGGGGTGGTGCCCTGCGGGGGGTCTCCTATGCGATCGCCCTGGTCCTGAGCACAGTCGTGACGATGTTGGTCGGCGAGCTCGTCCCCAAGAATTTTGCGCTCGCGCTGCCGCAACGCACCGCAGCCCTCACGCAGCTGCCGCAGCGAATTTTTACCCACATCATGGCGTGGCCCATCCGGCTCCTGAACGGCATGGCCAACTCGATCCTGCGGGCCCTCGGAGTCGAGCCACAGGAAGAGCTTCGCTCGGCCCGTTCGCCGGTCGAGCTGCGGTCGCTCGTGCTGCGGTCGGCGGTCGAAGGTGCGATCGACGACGAGACGGCCGATCTGGTGGCCCGCAGCATCGCCTTCGGCGGCCGCACGGCTGCCGATGTGCGCACCCCGCGCGTCCGGGTGCATTTCTTGGAGGGCCGCGACACTGCCCTCGACGTCATCGAGGCGGCGCGACAGACGGGCCATTCGCGTTTTCCCGTTATCGGCAAGTCGCCCGACGACATCATCGGCATCGTGCATGTCAAGCAGGCCGTCGGTGTCGACGTCAACCGACGGCGCACGGTGCGTCTCGTCGACATCCTCTCGCCCGCGACGATCGTGCCCGACAGCATCGAGCTCGATCCGCTGCTGTCGCTGCTGCGTGAGCAGGGCATGCAGATGGCGGTCGTCGTCGATGAGTATGGAGGTACCGACGGCGTAGTGACGCTTGAGGACCTCGTCGAAGAGATCGTGGGCGATATCGCCGACGAGCACGACCGGTTGTCCTCGCGCAGCCGCCACCGCCGCGACGGCACCTGGTCGCTGTCTGGACTGTTGCGACCAGACGAGGTCGAGGAGCAGACCGGCATCGCGCTGCCCGAGAGCGAGGACTACGAGACCATCGCGGGGCTGATCCACGTCGAGCTGGGACGTATCGCGCAGCGTGGCGACGTCGTGACCCTGTCGCTCGATCGGACGCCCGACGACACCGAAGACGATCCCGAGCCGCTGCACGTCACCCTGGCTGTCGAGCGCATGGAAGGCCGCCGCATCGATCGCGTCTCCCTGACGGTCGGAGATTCCGCCCGCGACGACACCGAGGCGGCGCGATGAACGACTGGTACGGGGTGCTCCTGACGGTCGTCCTGCTCGCGCTGAACGCGCTGTTCGTGGCGGCGGAGTTTGCGCTGATATCGGCCCGCCGCACGCAGCTCGAGCCGCGCATCGCCGCCGGATCACGGCCGGCACGGATGGCGATGCGGGCGATCGAGAACATCACGCAGGTCATGGCAGCCGCCCAGCTGGGCATCACGATCTGCTCGTTGGGTCTCGGTGCGGTCGGCGAGCCCGCCATCGCGCACATCATGGAGCCCGTCTTCCAGGCGGTCAACGTGCCTGTGGGGCTCGTGCACCCCATCTCGTTCGTGATCGCGATGACGCTCGTCGTCGGTGCGCATGTCGTGCTGGGCGAGATGGTCCCGAAGAACCTCGCGCTGGTCGGGCCGGACAAGGCAGCCCTCGTGCTTGGACCGTTCATGCTCGGCGTCGTGTTCGTGCTCAAGCCGTTCGTCCTGCTGCTCAACGGTGCGGCCAATCTGATCGTTCGTGCTTTTCGGGTGCAGCCGGTCGCTGAGGTGTCATCGACCTTCACGCACGATGAGGTCGCGGGGCTGGTTGAGGAGTCGCGCCGCGAGGGCTTGCTTGACGAAGACGAGTACGGCCTGGTCTCGGGGGCACTGGACTTCCACGACGGCACCATCGACCAGGTGCTGCTGCCGCTCGAGGGGCTCGTCACGATCACGCCCGACGCGACGCCCATCGATGTCGAGCGGGCCTGCGCCGAGACAGGCTTCTCCCGGTTCCCGGTGACCGACCCATCGGGCGATCTGTCGGGCTATCTGCACATCAAGGATGCCCTCGAGACCGACGAGAAGTGGCGCCGCGACACGATTGCCGACAAGTGGGTCCGGCCGCTTGCCACGGTGGCCGCGGGGTCTGGCCTCTATGAGGCGCTGCGCACGATGCAGGCGCGCGGATCACACATGGCACGGGTCGCGGACTCTTCCGGCCAGGTGCTCGGCGTCATCATGCTTGAGGACGTCCTCGAGGAGCTCGTCGGCGAGATCCGCAGCGCCGACCCGCGCCGCGCCTGAATACGCGTAGGGGAGTATTGGATGGTGCGCCGCATCCTGATCGTCATCGCTGGCCTGCTCGCTGTCGTGCTCGTCGGTGTGGCGGTGTTCTCGTTCGTGACGGTTCGCAAGTCATTTCCCGACACGACCGGCGAGGTCCGCATCTCGGCGCTGAAAGCCGATGTCGAGATCTTGCGCGACGACAAGGGCATCCCGCAGATCTACGCCGACACACCCGAAGACCTGTTCCTCGCGCAGGGCTACGTTCACGCGCAGGACCGCTTCTACGAGATGGATTTCCGCCGCCACGTCACGGCCGGACGCCTTGCCGAGCTCGTGGGCGATGCCGCGCTCGACACCGACAAGTTCGTCCGCACCCTGGGCTGGCGCCGGGTCGCGCAGAAAGAGCTGGGGCTCCTCGACGACGAGACCCTGCGCCTGGTCAATGCCTACGCGCGCGGCGTCAATGCGTACATCGAAAATCGTTCGGGCCCGAAGCTCTCGCTCGAATATGCCGTGCTGGGGCTGACGGGGCCGAACTACACCCCCGAACGTTGGACCGCGGTGGACTCGCTGTCGTGGATCAAGGCCATGGCCTGGGACCTGCGCTCCAATATGTCCGACGAGATCGCGAGGGTCCTGTCGACCGAGAAGCTCACGATCGACCAGGTCGAGGAGCTCTATCCGGCCTATCCGTCCGAACACGCGACGATCGTGGGCGAGACGGGCACCGTGGTCGATGGGCAGTTCACCTCAGTCCCGCCCGACTCACCACAGCCCACCGCAGCACCGACCGAGACAGGACTGGCCCGCGCAGCGGTCGCCTCGCTCGAGGCAGCCCAGAGCGGAGCGGATGCTCTGCCGGCGCTGCTGGGCGTCGGTGAGGGCATCGGCTCCAACTCGTGGGTCGTCAGTGGCGACAAGACCAAGACGGGCCAGGCGATCCTCGCCAACGATCCGCATCTCGCGCCGTCGATGCCCGGTATCTGGTACCAGGTCGGCCTGCACTGCCGCACGGTCGGCGAGGCGTGCCCCTACGACGTCGCGGGCTTCTCGTTCTCGGGCCTGCCGGGCGTCGTCGTGGGCCACAACGCCAAGATC
>JBBSSC010000216.1:0-4425 GCA_038242465.1 Propionibacteriales bacterium
AACTACTCGCTGTTCCTGCGTCCCGACGGTCTGTTGATCGGCTACTTCGAGACGCCGTCCCTTGCTGATGCGCAAGCCGAAATGGCGCGCACAGAGGTCAACGAACGCTGGCAGGGCGAGATGTCCGACTTCTTCGTCGACCTCGGCGATGCGGCGCCCGACACGGGATTCGTGGAGCTCGAAGAGGTCTTCCACCTTGAGGACCAGCTCGCTCGCTAGCTGTGGCAATGCCACTGGCAGTTACCCCCTACTTGTGATTAAATCGATTTAATTCGCAGCTGATGACACAGTGCGACGACGCAGGACGAGAGAAGCTGAAGATGACGACATTCCGCGATATCGCGCCCCAGCTGGAGGGCCAGGCCATCGAGGTTCCCTCCTGGGCTTACGGCAACTCAGGCACGCGTTTCAAGGTGTTCGGCTCGGCAGGCACCCCTCGCACGGTCGAGGAGAAGATCGCGGACGCGGCAGAGGTTAACCGGTTCACGGGGCTCGCTCCGCTCGTGTCGTTACATATCCCGTGGGATCTCGTCGACGACTTCGGCGCCCTGCGCACGTACGCCGAGGGTCTTGGTGTCGGCCTCGGCACGATCAACTCCAACACGTTCCAGGACGATGACTACAAGCTTGGCGCCCTCACGCACACCGATAAGCGCATCCGCACTAAGGCCATCGACCACCACCTCGCGTGCATCGACGTCATGGACCAGACCGGATCGCGCGATCTGAAGATCTGGCTCGCGGAGGGCACTAACTACCCCGGCCAGGGCGATATGCGCGGCCGTCAGGATCGGCTGTCCGAGTCGCTCACGACGATCTACGACCGCCTCGGCGACGCGCAGCGTCTCGTGCTCGAGTACAAGTTCTTCGAGCCGGCTTTCTATCACACCGATGTGCCGGACTGGGGCACGTCGTACGTCCAGGTCATGGCCCTCGGCGACAAGGCGTCGGTGTGCCTCGACACAGGCCACCACGCACCCGGCACCAACATCGAGTTCATCGTGGCGCAGCTGTTGCGGCTCGGGAAGCTCGGCTCGTTCGACTTCAACAGCCGGTTCTACGCCGACGACGATCTGATCGTCGGCTCGGCCGATCCTTTCCAGCTGTTCCGCATCATGGTCGAGGTCATCCGCGGCGGCGGCTACGGCCCCGAGAGCGAGGTCGCGTTCATGCTCGACCAGTGCCACAACATCGAGAAGAAGATTCCCGGTCAGATCCGCTCGGTGCTCAACGTGCAGGAGATGACGGCGCGGGCGCTGCTGCTCGACACCGACGCGCTGACCACGGCGCAGGAGGACGGCGACGTCCTCGGCGCCAACGAGATTTTCATGGACGCGTTCTACACCGACGTCCGCGCCGACCTCGCCGCGTGGCGTGAGGAGCGCGGCCTGCCGGGCAACCCAATGCGCGCATATGCCGAGAGCGGCTACCAGGAACAGATCGAGGCCGACCGAGTCGGCGGCACCCAGGCCAGCTGGAACTGAGACACCGAGACCAGGACACAGGACACACTGAGATGACACTCCAAACTTCCAACGCAAGCACCGCAGCAGAGCTGATCGCCCGGTCCAACCGACTCGGCCGCGACCCCAAGAACACCAACTACGCGGGAGGCAACACCTCTGCGAAGGGCTTCGAGACCGATCCGGTCACGGGCGAGGATGTTGAGCTGCTCTGGGTCAAGGGCTCCGGTGGAGACCTCGGTACGCTCAAGGAGTCCGGCCTGGCCGTCCTGCGGCTCGACCGCATGCGGGCACTCGTCGACTTCTACCCGGGCCTCGACCGCGAGGACGAGATGGTCGCGGCCTTCGACTACTGCCTCCACGGCAAGGGCGGCGCGGCGCCGTCGATCGACACCGCGATGCACGGTCTCGTCGATGCCGCGCACGTCGATCACCTGCACCCCGACTCCGGCATCGCGATCGCGACGGCCGCCGACGGTGAGCAGCTGACACAGACGGTCTTCGGCGGAAAGGTCGTGTGGGTGCCATGGCGCCGTCCGGGGTTCCAGCTTGGCCTCGACATCGCCGAGATCAAGGCCAAGAATCCCGCTGCGATCGGCTGCATCCTGGGCGGACACGGCATCACGGCATGGGGTGACACCTCCGAGGAGGCCGAGACCAACTCGCTGTGGATCATCGAGACCGCTGCGGCGTACATCGAGGCCAACTCGAAGGCCGAGCCGTTCGGTGCGCCGCTCGCCGGCTACGCAGCGCTGCCCGAGGCCGAGCGTCGGGCCAAGGCCGCTGCCCTCGTCCCGACGATCCGCTCGATCGCGTCGCAGGACAGGCCCATGATCGGTCACTTCACCGACAGCGCCGAGGTGCTGGACTTCCTCGCCGCTTCCGAGCACCAGCGGCTCGCGTCGCTCGGCACGAGCTGCCCCGATCACTTCCTGCGCACCAAGGTCAAGCCGCTCGTGCTCGATCTGGCATCGGATGCGTCGGTCGAGGACTCGATCGCGCGTCTGCGTGAGCTGCACATCGCATACCGCGAGGACTACCAGGGCTACTACGACCGCAACGCGGTCGCCGACAGCCCCGCCATCCGCGGTGCCGATCCGCTGATCGTCCTGGTCCCGGGCGTCGGTATGTTCAGCTTCGGCAAGGACAAGCAGACCGCCCGCGTGGCCGGCGAGTTCTACGTCAACGCAATCAATGTGATGCGCGGCGCCGAAGGCCTGTCGACGTACGCCCCGATCGACGAGGCGGAGAAGTTCCGCATCGAGTACTGGGCGCTCGAGGAGGCCAAGCTGCAGCGGATGCCCGCGCCCAAGCCGCTCGCCACCCGCATCGCGCTCGTGACGGGTGCCGCGTCCGGCATCGGCAAGGCCATCGCGCAGAAGCTCGCCGCTCAGGGTGCCGTCGTCGCGATCGCCGACCTCGACCTCGCGAAGGCCCAGGCCGCCGCGGCAGAGATTGGTGGATCTGACGTCGCTGTCGGCGTTCAGGCGGATGTCAGCGACGAGGCTGCCGTCAAGGCCGCCGTCGACGCGACGCTGCTGGCCTTCGGCGGTCTCGACCTGGTCGTCAACAATGCGGGTCTGTCGCTCAGCAAGTCGCTGCTTGACACGACCGTTGCCGACTGGGACCTGCAGCACAACGTTATGGCCAAGGGCTCGTTCCTGGTCTCGCGCACCGCAGCTAGCGTCCTGATCGAACAGGGGCTCGGCGGCGACATCATCTACATCTCCAGCAAGAACTCGGTGTTCGCCGGACCCAACAACATCGCATACTCCGCGACGAAGGCCGATCAGGCCCACCAGGTGCGGCTGCTCGCGGCCGAGCTTGGCGGGTACGGCGTGCGCGTCAACGGCATCAATCCCGATGGCGTCGTCCAGGGCTCGGGCATCTTTGCGAGCGGCTGGGGAGCCAACCGCGCCGCGACCTACGGCATCGACGAGAAGGACCTGGGTGCGTTCTACGCACAGCGCACGATCCTCAAGCGCGAGGTGCTGCCCGATCACGTCGCGAGCGCGGTCTACGCCCTTGTCGGTCCGGATCTGACCCAGACGACGGGTCTGCACATCCCGGTCGACGCGGGCGTCGCCGCCGCGTTCCTGCGATAGCGCCAGATCCGATGTCGACTCATTCTGTCTCCGTCGCTGCGATCGATCTCGGCGCATCCAGCGGCCGTGTCATGGTCGGCGACATCGGTCCCGGACGCCTGGCGCTGCGCTCAGTCGCGCGCTTCGCGAACGAGCCCGTCGCCCTACGCGGGGGACTGCACTGGGACCCCCTCGAGCTCTACCGCCACGCCCTCAACGGACTGTGGACAGCCGCGAACTCGTCACCCGACGGGATCGAGAGCGTGGCGGTGGATTCCTGGGCAGTGGACTACGCCCTCATGCGGGCAGACCGCATGTTGGGTGTGCCGCTGCACTACCGGGACGAACGGACGGCCGTGGGCGTGGACCGTATCCATGCCCGCGTGCCAGCTGCGGACCTGTATCGCATCAACGGGCTGCAGTTCCTACCCTTCAACACGATCTACCAGCTCGCGGCGGACGACTATGTCGAGATCGCCGAGAAGATGCTCTTGATTCCCGACCTGGTTGGATACTGGCTCACCGGCCGGATGGTTGCCGAGCGCACCAACGCCTCCACGACTGGGCTGCTCGACGCCCGGACCCGCGAGTGGAGCCCCGAACTCCTGGAGCAGGTTGGCCTGCCAGCCTTCCTGCTCCCGGACCTGGTCGACCCCGGCGCGCTGATCGGCAAGGTGACGCCCGATGTCGGCGCCAGGATCGGCTCCCCGGGCCTGGCAGTCACGGCTGTCGGATCACACGACACGGCCTCGGCCATCGTCGGCGTCCCGATGCTGACCGACGACGCGGCGTACATCTCGTGCGGCACATGGGGCCTGGTCGGGCTGGAGCTCGACCAGCCGATCCTGACCGAGGACGCCCGCGCCGCCAACTTCACG
>JBBSSC010000217.1:0-4410 GCA_038242465.1 Propionibacteriales bacterium
CAGCACGCCCGACGACGCGGCGAGAGCGATATCTGTCAAGGACACAGCGCCACGTTAATGCCTCGCCCTTTCACGCGCGGCGCAACAGCGCAGCAAAAAATGCGCCCAGCGCACAGGCCGTCGACGTGGACTGCAACAACTACAGCTCCTCGACGAGCACGTGCGTCAAAACGCAGATCGTCATCGACGGCCAGAGCCACAGCGCGGACTGGTATCTCCCGACGGGCACTGCCTCGGCGCTGATGGTCCTCAACCACGGCTTCAGCCGCGGCTGCGGCAATCTGCGCGGCACCAGCAAGGCGATCGCCGAGAAGGGCCTGATGGTCCTGTGCGTCATCGGCGATATGACGGCCGGCAACCCCGAGCTCGCCGACGACCTCGGTGACCTGATGACGGCTCGCACGCTCACACCGCCGTCCGGCAAGACGCTGCCCCAGCGCTACATCGTCGGCGGCCACTCGGCAGGCGGGCACTTTGCGAGCGAGCTCGGAGCACGCATCGACGCCAACGGCTACAACAACTCCGCCGAGGCCCTGATCGGCCTCGACAGCAACTACGTCGGAATCCAGCTCGTATGGAACAAGTACACCGCCGGCGTCCCGTCCGGTGGCAGCTGCCACATCCACTTCGAGGGCGAGAACACCGACTTCATCGGCGTCATCGGCGCCGGATACTCCGCCCACACGACCCAGACTGCCCGCCTGCGCGATTTCGGCGCCGCCTGGGCCAAGGATCTCGCGACTGGCACCCCCACCTCGGCGTACTACTGCACCGACGCCGATGTGGTCTCGACCTGCGGCGCCCAGGTCAAGGCGCTCGTCGACCTGACCCTGCCCCCTGCCGGCCCGATCCGCTGATGAGCAGATACAGCACACTGCCCGTGCGCTCTCTCTCGGCTCTGCTGCTCGCCGCCACCGTCGACGTCGTCGCACCCAGCCCCGTGCAAGCGACTTCGACGGCGTCGATCACACCGGTCGCGTCGTACGGCTTCATCGTGGTGACGCCCAATCACAGGCGGCTGAATTTCTTCGACACCAACTACTACACGTCCACCAGCCAGATCGGTGAGACGTTGACATGGATGGCCTCGGAGAACGGCCGCGCAGCCTCACCACTAGAGGGGCATATCGACACCGACACGATGGTCCTGCTGGGCCACTCGTTCGGCGGCGCGACGGGGCTCAGCATCGCGGAGGACAAGTGCTCGATCCCGTTCTGTACGACGCTGTCGTTCAACCTGCCGTCGGCGGTCAAGGCGGGCTCGTTCTACGGCACCAACAACGCGATCCTGGGGATCTATCCGACGATCGACAACCAGATCCCGGTCCAGCTCGTTCAGGGCCAGTCCGATGGCATGGCTGAACCCGCTCAGGCGGAGAGCAGCTACGGCAAAATCGCCAACGGTCACAAGCAGATCGTGCGCGTCACCGGCGCGAACCACTACGGCATCACCAACACCCAGAACCCCAGCGGGGCTCAGGCCGAGGCGAACAGCCAGACCAGCACGCAGTCGGCTGCCGCCTCACCTCGAGGCGGCAGCCCATCGCTGTCTTGAGTCGCCTCTCAGACGATCGCGTCGAGAGCCGCGAACTGGTCGTCGGACAGCTCGATGCTGGCCGCGCCTACGTTGTCGTCCAGATGGTCGACGCTGGACGTCCCCGGGATCGGCAGCATGACGGGCGACCGCTTGAGCAGCCAGGCCAGCGCCAGCTGTGACGGTGTGGCGTCGTGCTCGGAGGCGAGGTCAGCGAGCGGTCCGCCGTCCTTGACGAGATTGCCGGTGGCGAGCGGAAACCAAGGGATGAAGCCGATGCCCTGCTCAGTCGAGTAGTCCAAGAGTGCCTCGGCGCTGCGGTCAGTCAGGTTGAACAGATTCTGCACCGTCGCGATCGTCGCGACCTGCTGCGCCTGCTTGAGCTGGTCGACACCGACCTCGCTCAGACCGATGTGCCTGATCTTGCCCTCGTCCTGCAGCGCCTTGAGCTCGCCGACCTGGTCTTCCAGCGGCACGTCGGGATCGATGCGGTGCAGCTGGAACAGGTCGATCGTCTCGAGGCCTAGGCGGCGCAGGCTCAGCTCGGCCTGCTGGCGCAGGTACGCGGGGCGGCCGACGGGCGTCCACACGCCGGGCCCCTGACGAGTCAGGCCGGCCTTCGTCGCGATGACGACATCGTCGGCGTAGGGGTGCAGTGCCTCGCGGAGCAGGTCTTCGGCAACCTCGGGACCATAGGAGTCGGCCGTGTCGAAGAACGTTATGCCCAGCTCGACGGCTCGGCGAAGGACTGCTAACGCCGCGTCACGATCGCGGGGCGGGCCCCAGACACCCTCTCCGGGCAGCTGCATCGTGCCGTAGCCCAGGCGGACGACCGGCAGGTCGCCGCCGATCTGAAACGTGCCGGATGGGGAAGCAGAAATCGTCGAGTTCATACCCAAGTGCAAGGAGAGCGGCAGACCGCTTATTCCACCGGGGTGAGCAAGAAGACCGGGATCAGGCGGTCGGTCTTCTCGGCCTAGTCGGCATATGCGGGCCATGCTTCGACCGCGCGCTCCCACCACGTCGCTCGCTCGTCGCCGGAGAGCTCGCGCGGCGTGTAGTCCTTGCGAACCGGGCCGTCCTGGAGCTCAACGAGGGGCGCGTCGACGATGTTGTAGTACCAGGTGGGGTGCTCGGGGGCTCCGCCTTTCGACGCCACGACGACATATTCGCCGTCGTGCTGGACGCGCATCAGGGGCGTCTTACGGAGCTTCCCGCTCTTGGCCCCCAGCGTCGTGAGGACGATGATCGGCTTGCCCTGCATCTCGTTGCCCTCGGCACCGTTGGTGCGCTCGAACAGCTCAGCCTGCTCGCGCGACCAGTCAACGGGGCTCGGTGCATACTCTCCGGTCAGTGGCATTTCTCCAGCGTGCCAGAAGATGCGAGTCCGCACTGATCGAGAACAATCCCCCAGGAAAGCCAGGAGGCCGCTATCCGGCTTCGAGCCCGTGCCCGCTCTCGCTTGCCAGCACGATCCGGTCCCGGCCCAGCTTCTTGGCTTCGTACAGTGCGTGGTCGGCCAACTCGATCGTCTCGTCGAGCCCATCGCCGGCGTCGGCGAAGGCCACTCCATAGCTCACCGTGGGCAGGAACATCCCTGGCGGCGTCAGCGTCGACCGAAGGCGATCGCTGATCTCGGCGGCGATCTGGCACGCACGCTCAGGAGGCGTGTCGTCGAGGAAGACGATGAATTCTTCGCCTCCGTACCGTCCGACCAGATCCGTCGAGCGCACAACACCTCGACACGCAGCTGCGAAGGTCTGTAATGCGTAGTCACCCGCAGCATGGCCGTACTGATCGTTGACGCGCTTGAAGTGGTCGAGATCCGCCAGCACCAACGAGCCGTGCGCGCGACCGCGTCGGCCCGAGCGCCACTTGATCGTCGTCAGTCGCATGAACTCCGTGCGGTTCAACAGGCCGGTCAGCCCATCATGGGTCGCTCGCACCCGTAGATCGAGCGTGTCATCTGCGTGGCTCAGCGCCGTCATGCTGAACGACACCGTAGCCAGCACCACCGTCGTGAGGATCGTCGTCACCTCGGAGCCGAAGTAGACCTCGAAGAGTCGTCCGTCCTGGCCGACCGCACGGAAGGTGATAGCGCGGCCACCGTAGAACGCTGACAGCAAGCCGGCCATCAACGCCATGGAGCGCAGGATCGGAGCGACGGTGCGCTCGCGCAACCGGTCCCCCGAGCCTTGCGGTATCGCCGTCCACAGCTCGGCCGACGCCAAGCCGAACATGATCGTCATCAGTCCCAGGAAGACCGGCGCTCCTGACCACACGTTCGTGGCAGGACTGTCCAAGGCAGAAACAACGACGGTCGTCAGAACTGCGGCCGCGATAACGATCCCGTAGACCCGCTGCCGCTTGATGGCTCGAGTCCCCGCCCACACGCACGACGCACCGCTCACCATCAGGGCGTTGCCCAGTGGGTTGGCCCACTGCTGATGAACCGTTCCGTCGAGCAGATAGGCCGCGGATCCGACGAGGAAGAAGCTCAGTGCCCCGCACCACCACCCGCAGTAGGCGGACCGCGTGGATCTGAAGGTGACGAAGTAGAACAGCATCAACATCGTCAGCGCGACGACCCCGAACGAGACCCGCAAGGTGACGGTGTCCAGCATCATCTCCCCTGCCCTGCTCCCGAATCGCAGTCCCATCATCGCACGATGCGCCGATTTGGAAAGGTGATTGACTTTCTTGGCTGCTGCTTCGACAGCTCGGACCAGATGGAGTCAAGATCATCGGTCGGGACGATCGGGTCGATGCCATAGACCGCCAGTCCGGAAGATGTCAAGCAGTTTGAGACACGTCTCGTTACGCGGTCTGTATGAGGGCCTCCGGTGAGGGTTGGTTGATCCAGGCGGCCTCAGGCA
>JBBSSC010000218.1:0-4382 GCA_038242465.1 Propionibacteriales bacterium
GTCCGCTGACGGCGCCGACGTACTCGGCGAAGATGGCGCCGACGACGGCATATGTGATGCCGATCCGCAGCGCTGTGAA
Organism: Propionibacteriales bacterium; assembly: GCA_038242465.1. Lineage (GTDB taxonomy): Bacteria > Actinomycetota > Actinomycetes > Propionibacteriales > Nocardioidaceae > Aeromicrobium. The sequence goes on from JBBSSC010000218.1 coordinate 80, forward strand.
AAAGCGTGGCAGCGCGGCGGGGAAGCGTACGTAGCGGAATCGCTGCCACGGCGAAGCCCCCATGCTCTGCAGCAGCGCTGTGGCCTGCGGGCCAGCCGCCGAGAAACCCTCGATCAGGCCGAGGGTGATCGGAAAGAAAGTCACCAGCGTAATGACGAGGACCTTCGGCAGCAGCCCGAATCCGAACCACATGATCATTAGCGGCGCAATCGCGATGATCGGAAGCGTCTGCGAGACAACGAGCAGCGGTATGACCGCGCGTCGTAGCCACGGTACGAAGTCGACGCATGTCGCGACGATCCAGCCGAACACGAGAGAGACAGCAAACCCCACGAGCGTTACGAGCAGCGTGGCCCGAGTGTTGAGCCACAACGGTTCCCGGTTGACCCAGCCCTGCTGCGCCACCCGGAGCGGCGACGGCAGGAGCCGCGCTTCGACGCCATACGCCCAGACGTAGGCCTGCCAGATCAGCACCACCGCGGTGAGCGCGATAGCCGCCGGTAAGATGGTGCGGGCATTCCTTCGGCCCCGCTCGAAGATGTGCACCAGAGTCTATTTCGACAGGTAGTCGTTGGTGAAGTACGTCGACCAGTCGGGCCGTTCGGTGATCGTGGTGCCGTCTCCATCGGTGAGGATGCCGTTCTCCACGAGGAAGTCGGCATAGCCGCTCCACTGCTCGAGGGTCTGCGTCCCGACGGTGCCATCATCGGCCTTGAGGTAGTTCGACGACAGCTCGGCCTGGCTCTCCTGCACGAGCTTCTTGTCGGCGAACGTGCCGCGATTTGCCTCGACCAGGATCCTTGCGGCGGCGGCCGGCTCATCGGCCGCAAAGACGTAACCCTTCTGCAGGGCGCCGACGAATGCGCGTGCCTGCTTCGGGTGCTTCTGGAGCCAGTCGCGGTTCGCGTCGATCACGATCGCGTAGGCGTCGGGGAAGCCGAAGTCGGTGTACTGGAAATACTTCATCGGCGTGCCGTTGTGCTCGGCCTCGATTCCTTCCCATGCGAGGAACGGGATGGTGAAGTCAACCTTGCCCGAATAGAGCGCCTCGTATGCCGACGTGCCCAGCGTGACTGTCTCGAAGTCACCCTTTCCGCCGTCATTCTTGATGACTTGGCTCAGCGCCGGCTGCTCATATGGGGCACCGAAACCTGCGTATGTCTTGCCGTCCAAGTCCCGCGGCCGGGTGATCGTGTCGTCGTCGGCGCGAACCCCGATGGCTGTCGCCCGGTGCTGCAGCGGCGCCATCACCGAGATCACGTCGGCGCCTCCGGCCTGTGCCAGCACGGAAGCATCGTGGAAGCTCACGCCGAACTCGGCATTGCCTGCGTCGATGAGCTGGTCGGGCTGGGTCTCGTTGTAGGGGAGGACCTCGACGTCGATACCGGCGTCCTCGAAGTATCCTTCGCTGAGTGCCACATATAGACCGGTGTGGTTCGTGTTGGGCGTCCAGTCGAGCGCGAAGCGGACCGTCGACCCAGTTGGTTCGGCGCCCTGTGCACAGCCTGCGAGTGCGAGAGCCATGATGAGAACGCCGCCAACGCCACGCACAGCGGTCCTCACACCGTCGGCCAGGGTTGGCGCTGGAGGGCACTGTGCCAGAACAGCAGCTCGTACCGGCTTGCGGTGGTAAACGTCACAGCCATCGCCTCGCGTTCGGTCTTCGTCGCCGTGGCAGCGGCCTCATCGACCAATCGACGCGCGGTGCGCACAGAAGCCTGGAATTCGTCGCGGTCATAGGTCGCCACCCACGTGGCATACGGGTGGTCCGGGTCGGCGGCCAACAGCGCAGAGGCGCTGCTTGCCAGCCGCGCGGCGACGTCGGCATAGATCCAGAAACACGGCAGGACCGCGGCGGAGGCCACCGGGTAGGACGCTGTCGCCGCGGTAGCCACGAGATACGACACATAGCCCAGGCACGTCGGCGAGTGTTCCTCGACAATGTTCGCGTCCGAGATCTGGGTGAGGATCCCGCTGTGCAAGCTTGTCTCCACGACCGCGGCGGTATGGGCAGATGATGCCCAGAAGGCGGCCGCTTCGGAGTTCGGAGCCCGGGCGGAGAGCAAGGCGAGTGCCTTTGCGTATCCGGCCAGATACAACGCATCTTGTCGGAGATAGAAAGCGAAGTCCTCGAGCGGCAACGTGCCATCGCCGAGTTGCTCGAGGAACTCGAGCTCTTCGATCGCGCGGCGCAGGTCGGCGGTGCCAGCCCACAGGTCATCGGTGAATGCGGATACGGCCATAGCCGTGACATCCCTTCGTCAGTATTAACTGCATCAGGTTCGCGGGTTTTATCTCAGCTCCGCCGGTTGCGGGGCACCCCGTGTCATTACCCTGCGACGTTAACACAGAGTCCGCGCGGCGTAGGGTGGGTGCTGCGCGGGAGCCCGGGGACGATCTGGGCTGAGAGGGCACATTCGCCGACCGCTGAACCTGATCTGGGTCATGCCAGCGAAGGGAGCATCTGTGCATACTTCTACCACCGACGTTCTGGTCGTCGGTCAAGGTGTGGTGGGCGCGATCGCCGCGTGGCGAGCCCGTGTCGCAGGCCTGACCGTGATGTGTCTGGATCCGCAACCCGGAGACGGCGCCTCGTATGCTGCGGCAGGCATGCTGGCACCGGTCACCGAGGCCGACTTCGCAGAACACGACCTTGTCCGACTCAACGTCGCATCGGCGGCCGCGTGGCCGGCCTTCGCGGCCGAGGGCGAGCACACCTCCGAGACTGACATCGGCTTTCGAACCAGTGGCATCTTGACAGTCGCCTATGACGCTGGCGACGCCCAGGAGCTGCTGCGGCTGCGCGACATGCAGCGCCGTTGGGGCCTGGAGGCCCATGAGTTGACCATCGCAGAGGCGCGGGAGCGCGAGCCGCTGCTCGGACCCCGCATCGCCGGCGCCTACTGGGTCCCCGGCGACCACCAGGTCGACCCGCGTGCCCTGCACCGCGCGCTGGCTCAGATCCTGTGCGACCTCGGCGTGGAAACCATCGCCGTCGCGGCCGATCGGCTTCTGGTCGATGCCGCCGGGGCCGTGACCGGAGCCGTCGGCACCGACGGCGTCGCCTATCTGGCCGAGCGCGTCGTGGTCGCCGCGGGTCACGCGACGCGGTCCATCGTGGCTCCACTCGCGCATATCACTGCCCCCACGCGAGCCGTCAAGGGTCAGATCATCCGTCTGGATGGCCGCGACATGGACTGGATCGGCGCGGCACGCATCGTACGAGGGTTCGTGCAGCAACGCCCCATCTACGTCGTGTGGCGCCCCGGAGGCGAGATCATCATCGGCGCAACTTGCGAAGAACTACCCGATGATCGTCAATCCACCGTCGGCGGTGTCTTTGGGTTGTTGCGCGATGCGCGGGCGATCATCCCCGGTCTGGACGAGGTGCCAATCGCCGCCCTCGACGCGCGCGCCCGACCCGGTACGCCCGACAACCTGCCGCTGCTGGGGCAGACCACCAGGCCGGGACTGATCATGGCCACGGGCCACTACCGCAACGGCATACTGCTGTCGGCGCTCACGTCGTCGGCGTGCGACGCCATCTTCGCCGAGCGCCCGCTCGACGAATTGTGGTCGGTGGCCGACCCGATGAGATTCACCGTGAAGGAGTCTGTATGAGCATCATGACCGTCGTCGTCAACGGCAAGGAGCACCCACTCGCCACCGAGACCTCCCTGGAGGGAATCGTCGCCGAGTTCGCCCCCGGCACCCCCCTTGTAGGTGGCGGCGGCAGTGTCAGCGGCAGTGTCCGCGGCGTTGCAGTCGCGGTCAACCAGTCGGTGGTCCCGCGTGGTTCGTGGGCCTCGACGGCCATACACAGCGGCGACCACATCGAGATCTTGCAAGCAGTTCAGGGAGGATGACCATGACTCACAAACCCATGTACATAGCCGGCGTGCGCTTCGACTCACGGCTCGTGATGGGTACCGGAGGAGCATCAAGCCTGCTCGGACTGGAGCGGGCACTGTTGGCCTCGGGCACCGAGCTCACCACGATCGCCATGCGCCGCGTGCAGACCGGCGACGAGGGCTCCATCTGGGACCTGCTGGAACGCAATGGCATCAAGGCGCTGCCCAACACTGCTGGCTGCTTCTCGGCCAAGGAGGCGATCCTGACCGCTGGGCTTGCACGGGAGGCGTGTGCAACCAATTGGGTCAAGCTCGAGGTCATCGCCGACGACGTCACGCTGCTCCCCGATCCCATCGAGCTCGTCAAGGCCGCCGAGCAGCTCGTGGCAGATGACTTCGTGGTGTTGGCCTACACCAACGACGACCCGATCATCGCCCGCAAGCTCGAGGAC
>JBBSSC010000219.1:0-4333 GCA_038242465.1 Propionibacteriales bacterium
ATGACCGCCGGGTCTTTCATGACGATGTCGGGCGGCCCCTCGGAGACGACCTTGCCCTCGGCCATGACGATCACCCAGTCGGCGATATGACTCACCATCTGCATGTCGTGCTCGACAAAGAGCACGGTCATGCCCTCCTTCTTCAAGTCGAGGATGTGGTCGAGCAGCGACTGCGTGAGCGCCGGGTTGACGCCGGCCATGGGCTCGTCGAGCATCACCAGGCGCGGCTCGCTCATGAGAGCACGAGCCATCTCGAGCAGCTTGCGCTGCCCGCCGGAGAGGCTGGCCGCGTAGTCCTCCGACTTCGTGTCGAGCTTGAACTTCTTCAGCAGCTCCATGGCGCGCACTTCGATGGCCTGGTCCTGGCCCCGCCAGAGGAAGGGGAAGAGGCTGCGGAAGAACCCCTCGCCCACCTGTCCCTTGGCGCCGAGCTTCATGTTCTCGAGCACGGTGAGGAGGCCGAGGGCCTTGGTCAGCTGGAATGTGCGCACCTGTCCCAAGCGCGCGACCTTGAACGCGGGAACTCCCGAGAGCGACCTGCCGTCGAATGTCCACGTGCCGGTGTTGGGCTTGTCGAATCCGGTGAGCAGGTTGAACAGGGTGGTCTTGCCGGCACCGTTCGGCCCGATGAGTGCCGTGATGGCGTTGCGGGGAATCTCGAGGTGGGTGACATCGACGGCCGTGAGGCCGCCGAAGGTGCGCGTCACGTTGTCGGCCACGATGATCGGGTCGACCTTCTTGACGCCGGGCTTGATCTCGCCCTCATGGAGTCCGGTCGTCTTGACCGGTGCGGCCGTCTTGGGCGCAGAGTTACTTGACAAAGGTCAGCTCCTTCTTGTTGCCGAAGATTCCCTGCGGCCGGAAGATCACGATGAGCATGAGCGCGAGCCCGACGAGGATGTAGCGCACGGCCGGTACCTGGGCATCGGAGAGAAAACCGAGGGCGCCGATGTCTTGCAACTGGGGGAGCACGTTGGAGAGGAAGGCCGACATCACCCAGAAGATGACCGCGCCGAGGATCGGCCCGAATATCGTCGCGGCACCACCGAGCAGCAGGATCGTGTAGAGGAAGAAGGTGAGGCTGGTCACGTACTCGCTCGGACTCACCGCCGACGGGAGCACCAGTACGACACCGCCGAGGGCACCGAAGACGCCGCCGAGAATGAGGGACTGGATCTTGTAGGCGAACACGTTCTTGCCGAGGGCGCGCACGGCATCCTCGTCTTCACGAATTCCCTTGAGCACACGGCCCCACGGGCTGCGCATGAGCAGGAAGACGATCACCGCAGCGATGGCGACGAGCAGGATGCCGAAGATGCGCACCCACCAGCCCGTCTCGTTGAAGATGAACGGGCCGAAACCGTAGTCGCCATCGGGTATCGGGTTGGCCGCCCGGAATCCAGCGTGGTAGCCCGAGAGGCCGTCGGCGGAGTTGGTGTATTCGTCAAAGACCTGCGTGGTGAACAGCAGCCGCACGATCTCGGCCGCGGCGATGGTCACGATGGCAAGGTAGTCCGCGCGAAGCCGCAGGGTCGGGATGCCGAGGATGATCGCGAAGACCGCCGCGGCGACCATGCCGATGATGATGCCGAGCCACCAGGGGAGGTCGAAGCTGAGCACCGAGATCGCGTAACCGTAGGCACCGAGGGCCATGAAGCCCGCCTGCCCGAAGTTCAGGAGGCCGGTGAAGCCGAAGTGCACGGAGAGACCGATGGCGGCGAGGGCGTAGGCGATCGTCTCCGGCGCGATGATGAATCGGGCGGTGTTGCTGAGAATCTGAATCCAGTCCATGTGCGGGTCCTAACCAATTCTTTCGCTGCGCCCGAGAATGCCCTGGGGCCTCACGAGCAGCACAAGGATGAGCACAACAAGCGCGCCGACGTACTTGAGGTCTGACGGGATCACAAGTGTCGAGACCTCGACGAGCATGCCGACCACAAGCGAGCCCACCAGGGCGCCGAACGCGGTGCCGAGCCCGCCGAGGGTGACAGCAGCGAAGATCAGGAGCAGGATGCCGGCTCCCATGTCCCAGCGCACACCCGGGCGGAAGTACGCCCACAGGATTCCCGAGAGGCCCGCGAGGGCTGCCGCGAGAATCCAGACGATACGGATCACCCGGTCGACATCGATACCGGATGCCGCCGCGAGCGACACGTTGTCGGAGATGGCGCGAGTCGCCTTGCCGGTGCGGGTGCGCACCAGCCAGTACGCCACGGCCAGGAGCACGACGATGCTGATCGCCATCGACACCATGTCGATGACGCTGAGCTTGATCGGTCCGATGATCTGGAGCTTGGGGCCACCCGATCCGGGAAGTTGCTGGGTTCCACCCGGGAAGCTGAACGCGAAGATGTAGCGCACGGCGAGCGACAGCCCGATGCTCACGATCATGAGCTGCACGATTCCGATCCCCTTCTTTCTCAGGGGTTTGAACAGCACGACGTCGAGCGTGAGGCCGAAGATCGCGCTGAGTACGACGGCGATGGGGATGGCGATCCACACGGGCCAGCCCAGATACGCCGAACCGCTCAGTCCGAGCGCCATCAGCGCTCCAAAGGTGACCAGCTCCGAATGCGCGAAGTTGGAGAGCCCGGTCGTACCGAACACGAGCGAGGCGCCGATGGAGGCGAGGGCGAGCATGAGGCCGAAGTTGAGGCCGTTCATGATGCGCTCGACCAGCTGGTCGCCGATGCTCACGACGTTGCGCACGCCCTCACCGAGGAAGAAGTTGACCGTCTTGCTCTTGGTCAGACCGAATTCCGCGACCTTCGAGGCGCCGTTCGCGTCGTCATCGGCCACGATCACGCCCTTGGGAAGCGTCGACTCGTCGATGGTGACCGTGTACTTGGCCTTCTCTGGCACGCCGATCTTCCACTTGCCATCGGCATCCGTCGGGACCTCTTCGGTGTATCCGTTGCCATCGACGGTGATGAGAACGCCCTCGAGAGGCTCGCTGTTGTACTTGACGTTGCCGCTGAGCGCGTAGTCGTACTCGTCGGTACCGATCTCATCGGCGCTGGCTGGTGTAGCGGTGGCTGTGATGGCCATCAGGGCAAGAACAGCCCCGAACAGTCCTACCATCACGCGCTTTTTGCGCTGCTTAGTCATGCGGGCGACTTCCACGGAACCTCCAGTTGAACCGGCAAAAAAACCGGGAACCTCGCGCATGCTGTCGCAGCGTCGACATTGACCCTACTTACGATTTGTGTCACCTGTGTTTCGGGAGAGCACAAATCCAGTGGTGGCTATTATGCGCGTGGAATAGACACACGTCGAACCGGTTAATATTGGATACCGGAATTCAGTGCGGCATCCGGCCATCCAGCTGCATTAAAACAGGCTTCACTGCGCGACCAAGGGGACTCATGGACCAGCCCGACCCGTTCGGCTTCATCGGACTTACCTACGACGACGTCATGCTTCTTCCCGGGCACACGGATGTCATTCCGAGCGAGGCAGACACCACCAGTCGTCTGACGCGCAACATCTCCGTATCGGCACCGCTTCTCTCCGCGGCGATGGACTCGGTCACCGAGTCGCGCATGGCCGTCGCGATGGCGCGCAACGGCGGCCTCGGCATCCTGCATCGCAATCTCTCGATCGACGATCAGGCGGCCTACGTCGACAAGGTCAAGCGCAGCGAGTCCGGCATGATCACCAACCCGGTCACCACAACACCGGATGCCACGGTGGCCGAGGTCGACGCGCTCTGCGGCCAGTTTCGCGTCTCGGGCCTTCCCGTCGTCGAGGAGGACGGCACCCTCGTCGGCATCATCACCAACCGGGACATGCGCTTCGTCTCCCCATTCGAGAAGTCGACGACACTCGTGCGAGACGTGATGACGAGATCCCCCCTCATCACGGCGCCGGAAGGCATCGACCCAGACAGCGCCGTGGCGATCTTCGCCCAGCACAAGATCGAGAAGCTCCCCCTCGTCGATGCCGCAGGTCGCCTGCGCGGACTCATCACCGTGAAGGACTTCGAGAAGACCGAGAAGTACCCCAATGCGACGAAGGACGAGGAGGGTCGCCTGCGCGTTGGTGCTGCAATCGGCTTCTTCGGTGACGCGTGGGATCGTGCCGTGGCCCTCAACGAGGCCGGCGTCGACGTCATCGTCGTCGACACCGCCAACGGGGACTCGGCCGGCGTTCTCGACATCATCCGTCGCCTCAAGGCCGACTCGGCCTTCTCCCACGTCGACATCATCGGCGGCAACGTCGCGACCCGATCGGGCGCACAGTCGCTCGCCGAGGCCGGCGCCGACGCGATCAAGGTGGGTGTCGGGCCCGGATCCATCTGCACGACGCGCGTCGTAGCCGGTGTCGGTGTTCC
>JBBSSC010000220.1:0-4327 GCA_038242465.1 Propionibacteriales bacterium
AAGGTCATGAGCCCCGACTTCGACAAGACACTGACCGATCCCCTGACCCGCGGTCTTGCCAAGCGCTTCCTGCGGCAGGCCTGGAGAACTCCCATGGCGATCCGGGGTCTCAAACGCTCCGAGGCGAGCTACCGGGCCGCCTTCGCCGAGGTCGACCTGGTCGTGTCCCCCACCCTGGGTTACACGACGCCCAAGCTCGGCTATCTGTCACCGGCCGTCGACTTCCCGGTCATGTTCGAGCGGCTCATCCAGTACGCGGCCTTCACCCCGCTGAACAATGCCTCAGGCGGTCCCGCGATCTCGCTGCCGTTGGGTCGCTCGTCGGCCGATATGCCTATCGGGGTGCATTTCTCAGCCGATCACGGCGACGAGCAGACGCTGCTGGAGCTCGCCTATGAGCTCGAGGCCGCTCAGCCCTTCGCCCGAATCCAGGGCTGAGCGGCTCTCACCGGAAGTGCTGGTGGCCGCCTGCCCCTTCGTAGGGCTGGCCGTCGACCGTCACACCGTCGCCGACGAGCACCTCGCCGATGCGGGTCCAGCCCTGCGGCAGTGGCGTCCCGGCATTGAAGGTCGCCGCAAGGGCGTAGGAGTCGCCACCGCTCAGCATGAAGTCGATCGCGCTCTTGCCCAGCGCCTCGGCAACCGTCGACACAGCCTCAGGGATCTCCAGGCACGATGAGTCGAGCTCTACCCGGACGCCGCTGGCCGTCGCGATGTGGCCCAGATCGGCGACCAGCCCGTCGCTGATGTCGGTCAGCGAGGTCGCCCCGGCCTGGGCGGCCTGCGGGCCCGCCGCGTAGGGCGGATGCGGCGCACGATGGGCATCGACGGCGACCTTCGGCGAGCGGAAGCCTCTGCTGAGGGTCGCGAGGCCCGCTGCGGCCAGTCCGAGATCACCCGCGAAGGCCACGACGTCGCCGACGACCGCGCCCGAGCGCCGGACCAGCCTGGGAGCATCGCCCATCGCGGTGACGGCGATGATGATCGAGTCGGACGACGTCACGTCGCCGCCCACGATGTGCGCGCCGACGAGCGAGCACTCGAGCTCGAATCCGCGCACCATCTCGAGCACCCACGCGACCGGAAGATCCGCGGGCGCTCCGAAGCCCACCGTCAGCGCCGTCGCAACCCCGCCCATCGCGTTGATGTCGGAGAGGTTGGATGCGGCTGCCTTGCGCCCGATCTCCTGCGCCGACGACCAGTCGCGACGGAAATGCCTGCCCTCAACCAGGAGATCTGATGACACGACAAAGCTGCCGTCGTTGGTCGACACGTGCGCGGCATCGTCCCCCGGCCCCAGCAGGACGTGGCGATTGTCGCCGATATGGGCAAGCATCAGGTCGATCAGACCGAACTCCCCGATGTCACCGATCGTGGGCTCGGTCGAAGCTGTGACGTTCATGGGTACATCTTCTCCCAGCCGAAGCCGAAGCTGCGCCGCACATCCGGTAGCGTGGCACAGTCCCGTCAGATCGAAGGAGTCTCCGATGGCCGTTCAGGCTTATATCCTCGTCCAGACCGAGGTCGGCAAGGCTGCTGATGTCGCCCTGGCAATCGGTGCTATCGACGGCGTGACCCTCGCCGAGGACGTCACCGGTCCGTATGACGTCATCGTCCGTGCCGAAGGCGCCAGCATGGACGAGCTGGGCTCACTCGTGCTGTCGCAGATCCAGGCTGTCCCGGGAATCACCCGCACCCTGACCTGCCCGATCGTCCGTATCTGAGCCATGGTGCGGCTCGCCTGGGCAGCTCCCCTGCTCGTGCTGGCTGCTTGCAGCCCTGGCCTCGACGTCGACACGTATCCAACCGAGCCTGATACCGACATCAGCTGCCAGACGCTGTTCGCCGACAGCCCGCAGAAGGTCGCCGGCGAGGACGTGATCCGTGTCGCGGGCGACAATGCTGTTGCCTGGGGCGCCCCACCGATCATCCTGCGGTGCGGTGTCGAACGCCCTGACATCCTCGACGAGGGACCGCGCTGCGATCTGATCGGCGACGTCGACTGGGTCGCGGAGACGACGTCCGACGGCTTCCTGTTCACGACAGTGGGGCGCCGGTTCTACGTCAGCGTCGAGGTGCCGAGCGACTACGATCCCGCCACGGACGCGCTGGTCGATCTCGCAAGTGCGATCAAGCGGCACGATCCATCCGACACTCCCTGCCGGTAAGGCTGCGACTGTGAGGCTCAGCGCAGCCCCGTATCGCGCTGCAGGGCAAGCTGGATGAGTCGGTCGACCAGCTCGGCGTAGGGCACGCCGCTGGCCTCCCACAGCACCGGGAACATGGAGTAGGGCGTGAAACCGGGCAGCGTGTTGATCTCGTTGATCACGAGGCCGTCGTCGGTCAGGAAAAAGTCGACTCGCGCGAGGCCCTCACAGCTCACAGCCTCGAAGGCCTGCACCGCATATGTGCGGATGCGATCGCTGAGGGTCTGGGAGATATCGGCGGGAACCACGTTGACGCTCGTCCCGTCGAGATACTTCGCGTCGAAGTCGTAGAAGTCGTGGCCCGATCCGTCGGCGACCTTGATCTCGCCCACGACGCTGGCGACCGGCTTGCCATCGGGCTGCTGGATCACAGCGCACTCGAGCTCGCGCTTGCCGCGCGCCGCCGACTCCACGATGACCTTCGGGTCGAACTCGCGGGCCCCGACGATCGCGGCGTCGAGATCGTCCCAGGAGTCGACCATCATGACGCCGGAGCTAGAACCGGCGCGGGCCGGCTTGACGAAGACAGGTAGGCCGAGCGCGTGGAGGCGGGCCTCGACCCGGTCTCGATCGTTCTTCCACTCCCACGGCCGAATCGTGACGTACGGGATCTGCGGGAGCCCGGCGGCCGAGAAGACCGTCTTGGTGAAGGGCTTATCCATGCTGACCGCGCTGGCGAGCACACCCGCGCCGACATAGCGGACGTCCGCCATCTCCAGCAGGCCCTGCAGCGTGCCGTCCTCGCCCCACGGACCGTGCAGCAGTGGAAAGACCACATCGAACTCTGCGAGGCGCTCCCACGCGAAGGGCGGTAGCTCCGGACGTACCGACGGCAGCGCGCCGGCGGCCGGCTCACCCCACTCGGCAGTCTCCTCGACCCACGCGCCATCGCGCGTGATGCCGACGGGCTGGACGTCGTAGCGCTCGGTGTCGATCGCCGCGAGAACCTCCCGGGCGGTGAGGCAGGAAACGCCGTGTTCGCTGGAACGGCCGCCGAAGATCACGGCCAGGCGCGGCTTGTCAGATGCATGTTCAGTAACGGGGCTCATTGCCGAGAATCCTATCGTTGACGGGGCTGGTTGGTGCTCGGGGCAGAATGGAACGATGCATGGACACGACCTAGCCCCAGAGACCATCGCCGTGGCAACCGGGCGACCTGAACGCATCCCCGGGGCGCCGATGAACGCGCCGATAACCCTCGCCAGCGCGCTCGTGCCCGGCGGGCCGTCCGAGTACGGGCGTGCAGGCAATCCGACGTGGGACTCCTTCGAGGCGGTGCTGGGCGCGCTCGAGGGCGGAAAGGCCATCGCCTTCGCCTCGGGTGTCGCCGCCACGACCGCAGTGTTCGAGCTCATCCCTCCGGGCGGGGTCGTCGTCGCGCCGCGGCATGCGTACTACGGGACGATCGAGCAGCTCACCGAGCGTGACCATCGAGGCCTCATCGAGCTGCGGCTCGTCGACATCGACGACACTTCGCAGGTCGTCGCCGCGTGCCAGGGCGCTGCCCTCGTCTGGATCGAGTCACCGACCAATCCTGCGCTCGAGATCGCCGACATCGTGGCCATCGCGAGCGCGGCGAAGGAGGCCGGCGTCGTCGTCGCGGTCGATAACACCTTCGCAACTCCCCTGCGTCAGCGCCCGCTCGAGCTCGGCGCCGACTTCGTCGTGCACTCAGCGTCCAAGCTGCTGTCGGGACACAGCGACGTCATCCTCGGCGCGGTCGTCACCAAGACCGACGAGGACCATGCCGCCATCGTGAAGCGCCGCTCCGTGCAAGGTGCCATCCCCGGCGCCATGGAGACCTGGCTCGCAGCACGCGGTATCCGCACCCTCCACGTGCGCCTCGACCGAGCTGAGGCCAATGCCCAGGTGCTACACGAGCGCCTGTCGGAGTCGCCCGACGTCGTCTACAGCCGATATCCGGGCTACGGCACGATCATCGGCTTCGAGGTTGTCGGCGGGGTCGATGCCGCGCAGAAGATGACTGAGCAGAGCGAGGTCATCATGTACGCGACGAGCCTCGGTGGCGTCGAGACGAGCTGGGAGCGCCGTCGACGCCATCGCGGCGAGCCCGACAGCGTGCCCGAGGGGCTCATCCGTCTGTCGGTCGGCATCGAGGA
>JBBSSC010000221.1:0-4324 GCA_038242465.1 Propionibacteriales bacterium
ACCGCTCACGACGAGCGCGGGCAGGAGCGCCCTGGTCACAAGCAGCGTGCCGATGACATTGACCTCGTACATCCGGCGCCAGTCGGACGGATCGGCCGCCGAGACCTCGTCGCTGCCGATCGCTCCGCCGGCATTGTTGAGCAGCAGATCGAGCGTCGGCCCGACGGCCGCCGCCAGTGCGGCGACCTGCGCCTCATCCGTTACATCGCACGTCACGGCGGTGCCGCCGATCTCTTCCGCGAGCGCCTCGATGCGCTCGGTGCGGCGAGCGACGCAGAACACGTGATAGCCCGCGGTGGCGAGCGAACGGGCGGTGGCGGCGCCGATGCCACTGCTGGCTCCGGTCACAACGGCGATAGGCATGACGCCATCGTGGCAGACCGCCGCGAATGCGTCCTATAGGTCCAGTGGGACCATTGGATGGCAGTGCGATCATGAATTGAGAAGGCGGGTGCACATGGTCAGGCGAATCGCGATGCTCTCTGCGCACACCTCCCCGCTGGATCAGCCGGGCGGTCGTGACGCCGGCGGCATGAACGTCTACGTTTTAGAGCTCTCGCGTCAGCTCGCCGCGCGCGGTATCGAGGTCGAGATCTTCACCCGGGCGACCTCTCGGCATCAGCCGGCCTTCGTCGATCCGCAGCCGGGCATTCGGGTGCACCACGTCGCGGCGGGCCCCTTCGAGGGCCTGGAGAAGAATGATCTGCCCTCGCAGCTGTGCTCGTTCGTGCGTGATGTGTTGCGGGCCGAGGTCGAGCGCGAGCCCGGCCACTTCGATCTGGTGCACTCGCACTATTGGCTCTCGGGACAGGTCGGCACGGTGGCGCGCGAGCGCTGGAACGTTCCCCTCGTCCACACGATGCACACCATGGCGAAGGTCAAGAACGCCCTGCTCGCCGAGGGAGACGCCGCCGAGCCCATCGGACGCGTCTATGGAGAGGAGGAGATCGTCCGCTTGGCCGATCGTCTCATCGCCAATACGACGGAGGAGAGCCGCGAGCTCATCGAGCTCTATGATGCCGATCCCCGGCGCGTCGCTGTCGTGCATCCCGGCGTCGATCTCAAGGTCTTCCGCACGGGCCGGCTCGCCGAGGCGCGCGAGAAGCTGGGGCTGGCCGCCGATGCGGCCGTCGTGCTGTTTGCCGGACGCATCCAGCCGCTCAAGGCGCCCGATGTCGTGCTCAAGGCCGCGGCCGTGATGCTCGAACGCGATCCGTCCCTGCGCGAGCGGCTGGTCGTCGCAGTGGTCGGCGGTGCTTCGGGTGCGGGTCTCGACCACCCGACTTCACTGGTAGATCTCGCGGACGAGCTGGGTATCTCCGATGTCGTCAGGTTCATCCCAACGGTCCCGCAGCGTGAGTTGGCCGACTGGTACGCCGCCGCGACCGTCGTGTGCGTGCCGTCGCACAACGAGTCGTTCGGACTCGTCGCGATCGAGGCACAGGCCTGCGGCACCCCCGTCGTGGCGGCCCGTGTGGGCGGCCTCTCGACCGCAGTCTCCGATCGCGTCACGGGCGTCCTGGTCGATGGGCACGATCCAGCCGACTACGCCACGGCACTGCATCCCTTGCTGACCGATCCCGAGACGCGCGAGGCCATGAGCCAAAAAGCCGTCCGTCACGCCGAGGGCTTCGGTTGGGACGTCACCGCCGACCGCACGCTCGATGTCTACGACGAAGCCATCACATCCCACCAGGAGGCCACCGCATGACAGATGTCCGACGCACGATCGCCGAGACGCTGGATGCGGCCGAGCTGGCCTACACCGAGCATCAAGAGGGGACGTTCGAGGTCACGTTGCCGGGTGAGCGCAAGCTGCAGACGACGTGCCGCCTCGAGATCGGCCGGCATGCGCTGGGCATCCATGCCTTCGTGGCCCGCAATCCCGACGAGAATCACCAGGTCGTCTACCGCTGGCTGCTCGAGCGCAATCTCAAGATGTTCGGCGTCGCCTTTGCGGTCGACTCGGCCGGCGATATCTACCTCGACGGCCGGGTTCCGCTGGAGTCCGTGACGCCCGATGAGCTCGACCGGTTGCTGGGTGCCGTGCTGACGTACGCCGACGAGTCGTTCAACACGATCCTCGAGCTGGGCTTCGCGACCTCGATCCGCAAGGAATGGCAATGGCGCGAGTCGCGCGGCGAGTCGACCCGCAACCTCGACGCCTTCAAGCACCTCAAGCCGTAGCTAAGGGATCTTTCTCAGCCGCTGTCCGAGTGCTGCACGCACATCCAGCAAGGATCTGCGTGTTACATGCAATGTCCTCGTGACCCAGTCACATGTATGAAAATGAAGAGGGTCATACCAAATTCTGGATATGAGTGCTGCGTACCTGGTAAAGATTAAACCCAGGAATACAACCGATCTCATAATGGGGGCGCTCAGTGTCTCGAAAGTCTGTGCGCACGTTCAGCATTGTGCTCGCCCTAATCTGCACGGTGCTAGTGGCTGTCGCCCCTTATGCGACGGCGGACAATTGGGCTGGTGCTTCGGGTGTTGGGGGTGATTGCCACAACCTAACGGTAAATCGCACCGACTCCGCGGCTATGAGTTTCCACTATGAGGATTTGGAACCTCAGATCGCAACTGCGTTGGACTGGGTGCGGAGCGTCAAGATCGACCCATCTGACTTGTCAACCTCGACTCACGCCACACCGACTTCGGCGACAGATGTCATAGTCCGCGACCGATTCTATGATGACTACTGTGGCTATCCGTGGCCTTCGATCGCTGGAGCAACTTTCTGCGCCTCCCTTCGGCCGGACAACAGTTGCGAACAATCCCACGTGAGGATCAGGAACGGATCGAACGCGACCGGTACTGTCGCGACGACCCGTGTCCTGATCTGTCATGAAGTAGGACATTCGATTGGTCTGAGACATCGAGATGTCGCTGGCTGCATGCACACAACTAGCTTTGCGAGCGCGAGCTATAACACCCACGACCTCACGCACATCAACAATGCGTTCTAGAGAGGATCAGACGATGATTCAATTCGGCAGCAGGTCCACGCCATTCCGCTTGAAAACAGTCGTGCTGATCCTCGCGATGGGCGTGACGAGTGTCTCGTGCGCTAGCGATCGTGAAGAGGACCGAGATCCGTCGACGAGCGCGACGGCATACGCGGGGGATCAGCCATACCTATTTGACAACATCGTTGCCCGCGGCGACACGGTGATGTTGGAGCCAGGCGCCGAGAGCCTCGCCGAGTACCTTCCGAACCAGACCTTCGTCTTCGATGGCAAACCATCCGGACCGGCTTCTGAGGGGGTCGTGAAGGGGTCTGTCGTGCAGGCAGTAGGTGCTCAGGGTTACTACGTGCCGTCAGGAGACGCGGAGTCGGGTACTGCAATTGGATTCGATGACCCGAGGGCCCAGTGGCGGGTCATCGAGGCGACCATCGAGGTTGAAGACTCGATAGGTCTGGGCAATCCGGAGACGGTGGGTATTGGCGTCGTGGTCGACGTTTCAGACACCAAATCACTTGTTAACGCGGTCAAGAATCTAGGGACCGTCGTTGTGGTGGTCGGCGGACAAGGATTCTTCAAGTTCGACAAAGAGTTGTACTACGCAGAGCGAGTGGGAAGCCTGATTGGGCAGGTCTCTTCTGACGGACGGATAACGTTTCCGGCGCTTGCTACTACGGAGGAGACAAAGGAGAGCGCCTTCGTCGCCGGACTCGACACCTGGGAGGCCATCAAGGCCGAGGCTGCTCAGCCCAAAGAGCCGATCGTCTTCGAGGCAGCTCAGCGCAAGTAGGCGCTGGGGAACTCAAGCTCCGGCGACGCAAGCACATCACGCAGGGCGGCTGCGCCAGCGCCCACGAGCCGAAACCCGGATAGTGAGTGCTCGCGGGTCGCGTTGACTGAGCCGATGCTCGTCCTCTCGCACGGCCCCCATTGCCACACCCGCCGCCCGCGTGCTGGACGAGGTGCGTCGGGGCGGCGTCATGATGCGCGACGATCTCGTCGATTCGACCGAGCTGAGCCCCGCGACCGTCGCGCGGGCCGTCTCGACGCTGGTCGACGCGGAGCTGGTGCGTCTCCGGCCCGACATGGGCCGGGTGGGCGCGACGGGACGCCCGAGCATCCCGCTCCAGCTGGATGCGCGCCGTCACGCCGTCATCGGGGTACATCTCGGCCGCATGCGGACGACTGTGGCGATGTCGGATGTGCGGGGGCGGGTCCTCGGATCCGCCGACCTGGCCACCCCGGCGGATCTCGACGGGCTCGCGTGCCAGCTCGCATCTGCGGTGTCATCGCTGCGGTGCGGTGGACGGCTCGTCTCGTCGGCCGGGCTCGTGGGCGCCTGACGGATCTGGGTC
>JBBSSC010000222.1:0-4300 GCA_038242465.1 Propionibacteriales bacterium
CGCTCGGTCGAGGTGACGGGCACGGTCCACGCGGACCCGGCCGACGTGGCGGACCGCACCGGCATCCGGCCTGACTCCCTGACGGTCGTGAGCATCGATGCCGATACCGGCAGCTCGGTGATGGTTTCGCTGCCGCGCAATCTGCAGAACGTACCGTTCTCCGAGGGATCGCCTATGCGGGCGCTCTATCCCTACGGCTACAACTGCGGCTCCGAGTGCCTGCTCAATGCGGTCCACACCGCGGCGCAGGATCGCAAGGATCTTTATCCAGGCAGCAAAGATCCGGGTCTTGACGCCACGATCGATGCGGTCGAGGGCGCCACCGACCTCAAGATCAACTACTTCGTGATGGTCAACCTCAACGGTTTCAAGGGCCTCGTCGACGCGGTCGGCGGTGTCGAGATGGACGTCAAGAGCCGCATCGCGATGTTCGGCAAAGAAGACGCCTACAAGAACGTCTATATCGAGCCGGGCCTCCAGAAACTCAACGGCCAGAAGGCACTCTGGTACGCCCGCAGCCGCATCCAGTCCGATGATTACGCCCGCATGGGCCGGCAGAAGTGCCTCATGGCGGCGATGGCCAATCAGCTCAGCCCCGCGAAGGTCCTGACGAACGCGACTAAGATCGCCAAGTCGGGCAAGGAGCTGCTGAGCACGAGCATCCCGCAGCAGGAGCTCGGCCAGTTCGCGGATCTCGCGCTGAAGTCCCGCGGCACCAAGATCCGGACGGTCTCGATCGTGCCGCCGGAGTTCAGCACCGAGGTCCCGGACTACCCGGCCATTTATGCCGCGATCCAAGAAGCGATCAAGAAGTCCGAAGGCCGCACGCCCAAGCCGAGCGCAACCGCCACCAACACCGCCCCGGCGGCCGCAAACCCAGCCGTCCCCACGACTCAGTCCCCGACAGAAGGCCGAGCCGCAAACAACGCGGACGATCTCACTTCAGCCTGCTAGTAAGCATGGGCCAAGTGAGCGCCAGCGAACGAAGGCAGGCGCCCAGGCGAAGCCTGGCAGCCGCGAGGAACGAGCGGCTGGAGCGGGGCCGGAGGAGCGGCGCGCCCTATTTGTCCTGAGCCTTGTTGTAGGCCTGGATGACCTCGAGCGGGTCGCCGTCCATGATCAGGGTGCCCTGGTCGAGCCAGATGACGCGGCTGCACGTGTCCATGATCGACTTCATGGAGTGGCTGACGAGGAAGACCGTGCCCGCGTTGTCGCGGATCTCGCGGATGCGGGCCTCGCTGCGCTGGCGGAACGTGCGGTCGCCAACGGCGAGCGCCTCGTCGACGATGAGGATCTCGTGCGTCGCCATGGTTGCGATCGCGAACTTGAGCCGTGCCGTCATGCCTGAGGAGTATGCGCGCATCGGCAGGTCGATGTACTTCTCGAGCCCGGCGAACGCCACGACATCGTCGTAGCGTGCCTCGATCTCCTCGATCGAGAAGCCCATCGCGAGGCCGCCAAGGATGATGTTTCGCTCGCCTGACAGATCCTTCAGGAGCGCTGCGCCCACACCGAGCAGGCTGGGACGGGACTGCGAGTAGATCGCGCCGCGGCTCGTGGGCGTCAGCCCGGCGATCGTGCGCATCAGCGTCGACTTGCCCGAGCCATTGGTGCCGATGACGCCGATGCTGTCGTTCTGGAATGCCGTGAACGAGACGCCTTTGAGCGCATGCACCGTGCGCATCTGCTTGCCGCGTCCCCGCAGTTTGAGCGTGCGACGATCGGCCGCAGTGGGGCGCTTGCCCGTTGCGAAGACCTTGTACTCGACGTGGACGTCGTCGACGATTACGACGGGCTTGCGGCCGGCTGCTGCGGGCGCAACTGGGGTGGGACTCGGATCAGTCGACACGTCCGTACCTCTCTTCGGCCCGCCAGAAGAACCACACACCGAATGTGAAGATGACAATCGTCCATAGCGTCGCGTACACCCAGTACGTGTTGTTCATGCCGTAGCCGGGGCCCTGCAGCAGTGCCGAGCGGGCGATGCTCAAGAATTCGTGGATCGGCTGGTAGTCGGTGAGGGTCACGAGCCACGGCTGGCCCGCGTACCCGTTGGGGTCCGACGGCGACGGCGGGCGCGGTCCGAAACGCGACTCGATGCTGAAGAAGATGCCCGTCGTGTAGAAGAAGAAGCGCGTCACGAAAGGCAGGAAGTTGTTGAGATCGCGCCAGTGGACACACAGGCGCGCCGTGATCAGCGCGAGTCCGCAGTTGAAGACGAAGAACAGTGCGAATAGGGGGATGATCAGCAGCCAGTACGCGTCGACGGCGTTGCCCGTGGCTACCAGGTACACGAGCATGATTGCGACGGTTGGCAGGAACTTCAGGAACTGCTGAGTCACGGCGGCGAGTGGCAGTGCCATCCGGGGGAAGGCGAGGCTCTGCACCAGTGCCGAATTGTTGGTGATGGCCCGGCCACCTGCAGTCCACGACTGCGCGAAGAACTCGAAGACGAAGACGCCGATGATCAGGAACTCGACGAAGTGGGGAGGACGACCGTCCGTGCCGATCAGGATGCCGAACACGGCCCCGTAGACGAGCGCATTAAGTAGCGGCTTGAGGATGACCCAGAACATGCCGAGCGAGTTCTGCTGGTTCTCGGACTCGATTTTGAACCGGGCCATCGAGTAGATGAACCGTCGGCGGCGCCACACCTCGCTTATGTAATTTCGTAGCGAGGGGCGTCCACCGACCTTGATCAGGCCCGCGCGCGCCGCATCTTCGGCGGTAGTCATGTCGTGGAGTCCCTACTGTTCAGACGGTCAGGCCCCGGGTCTATGGTCCGCGTCGGCCTCGTCGAGTGTAGTGGATTCACCTAGGCGGCCTCGCCGCCCTCTTGCTGCGCCACGCGTGCGATCTGCTCGGGTGCGGCCGACGCCACGATCACCAGTGAGCCGCCGCCGAGGCACGCGTCGACGATGAGCGAGACATCGCGCGACAGCGGGCCAGGGGAGACGACGTGTCGGCCAGGGCTGGGCTGCGCCGTGGCGACGACATCGGCATGCGTGCGGGCCGAGCCTTCGAGGTCGACTGCGAGGCTCGTCTCCTCCGGCGGGTCCATCGCGATGAAGTGGTCGCCGTGTCCCGGCACCTCGGCACCGAGATCCAGAAAATCCTCAGGTGCGACCGCGAAACGTCCGCCCAGGGGTCGCAACGACGCCGCGACACGATGCGGCTCATCGGCCACGAGCTCGGGGCCGCTCAGGCCGATGTCGGCGCCTGCGTCGACGATGGCCGCGCCGACATTCCAGGCCGAGAGGATCCACACGGTCGTCAGCCAGTGGCTCGGCAGGCCGATCCGGATCCGCGTGCCGGGCTCGGCGTCGAGCTCGTCGACCAGGAAGTTACTGGTCTTGGCGACCCAGTTCGCGGTCGTCGTGGTGCTCAGCTCGACCCGCTCGCCGGTCGACATGTCGTAATACGTCAGGAGGGGCTGCGAGGGATCGGCCGATGCGCTGAGGAGACGGTCGAGGGTCTTCATCGAGCTGCCACCTGTCGCGCACAGTCGATGACAGCTTCCGCATCGGCCGGCACCGGCTGTGCCGCACCGGGATCGGCCTCACGCATGCCTGCGACCCGGACGAGGGCCTCGGGAGCAGCGTCGGCGTGCTCGAGGACCAGCACGGGAAGATCGGCCGGCACCGCATCGAGGAAGCCCGGCGCGCGCAGGACCGGATCGATTGAGAGGGTCCGGCTCGATGGGCCGAGGATCAGGACTTCCGTCAGCGCGAGTGTCGTCAGCACAGCCTCGGACGCCGACCACGCCTCCGCGACGAGCACGGTCTCGGACGGTTCATGGGTGTCTGGGGCATCGAGATATTCGCCGATGTGGATTGCATGGGGCTCGGGTCCGACCACGACGTGCAGCTCAGCGCGGTCGTTGCTGACCGGGATCAGACGAAAGGCTGCACCCGATCGGGTCGCGGCCGCGATCGAGGCGTCGGTGAGGGAGTAGCCGGTGTTGAGCAGCTCGGTGCGTACGAGCCGGGCCGCGATGTGCTGATCGCTGGCTCGCTGCCACGCGGGGGAGAAGCCCATCGCGAGCAGCTGATCGGACACGGCATGCGTCGGGACGACTTTGGGCGCGTCGAGGAGCGCGTCGAGATCGGGACTTGCCTTGAGCCCCGCCGACCAATGGTCGCGGGTTGTCGGCGTGATGACCGTCAACTCGTCGCCGGTGATGAGGGTGGCCGCGAGGTCGTGGGCGAAAGAGGCGCCCTCGGCGCCGGTGATGAGCGTGATCCGCATGGTCGTCATTGTGTCGTGGCCCGCAAGTCGGGCTCGTCCCGGTGGTACGACA
>JBBSSC010000223.1:0-4297 GCA_038242465.1 Propionibacteriales bacterium
CTCGAGCTGCTCGAGGTGCAACTGTGCAACACGACGGCGCCGTTCATCCTGGTTAGCCGGCTCCGCCCCTCGATGGCCGCCGCCGCAGCGTCTCGTACGTATGTCGTCAACGTCTCGGCGATGGAAGGGCAGTTCAGCCGTCGCTACAAGGGGCCCGGACATCCGCACACCAACATGGCCAAGGCCGCGCTTAACATGCTGACTCGCACCAGTGCGGGGGAGATGCTCGAGCAAGACGGCATCCTGATGACCGCGGTCGACACGGGGTGGATCACCGACGAACGTCCGCATCCCACCAAGGTCCGGCTGGCCGAAGAAGGCTTCAAGGCTCCGCTCGACCTCGTCGACGGTGCCGCGCGGGTCTATGACCCCATCATTCGCGGCGAGGCCGGCGAGGACGTGTACGGCGTATTCCTGAAGGACTCCGCCGCGTCGCCCTGGTGAGTGACTGGCCCACGCCGTACGCAGGCCCGGCGAGCACTGCTCGCCGGGCCTACTCGTACGGGAGTGCCTACTTGGCAGCGCACTCGCTCAGCTTGGTCTGCAGGCCCTCGAGGGACTTCTTCTCCTTGTCGGAGCCTTTGTAGTCCTCATCGCCCTCGACGATCGCAGTCAGCGTCTTGTCCGAGATCTTCGAGTCGGCGAGCACGCCCGAGACGCAGTCGATCGCAGTCTTGGGAATGCCCTTGCCGAAGACGCTGTCGCCGCTCGTGATGGACTTCTTGACCTCAGCCTTGGACGGACGGTTGCCGTCGTCGCCGCCGCAGGCGGAGGTGAGGGCCAGTGCGGCGACGATGAACATCGCGCTCATGGACTTCTTCATGTCATTCCCCTAAGTCGGTGCCTGCTTCTGTGCTGCAGGGCGTCCCCATCATGGCACTGCGGGACGTGCCGTGCGCGCCGCGCACGCTTGGATGGGGTCCACATGGTGGTATGCAGCGTCTCGCGGCTTGATATTTCGTTGATGGACGATCATGCTGGGTACATGCATGCGCAGCTTCTCGTAGTACACGACTGACGCGATGGCCTGAACAGCCTCCGCGTCTCCCTCGATAGCACCCAGCGAACGTCTGGGGCCGAGGGATTTTTTTATGCGAACGGGTCCGGTCGGCACCGGGTCAACATGAAACGAACAGTTAGGTACCAAATCTCATGACAGAGCAGATCTCGGAGCAGGTGACCGGGGCGCAGAGCCTCGTCCGCGCGCTGGAGCACGCCGAGGTGGACACCATCTTCGGCATCCCGGGCGGCGCGATCTTGCCCGCCTACGACCCACTGTTCGATTCCGAGAAGATCCGCCACATCCTGGTTCGTCACGAGCAGGGCGCGGGACATGCGGCGCAGGGCTACGCCATGGTCACCGGCAAGGTCGGCGTCTGCATGGCGACCTCCGGACCGGGCGCGACCAACCTCGTCACCGCGATCGCCGACGCCTACATGGACTCGGTTCCGATCGTCGCGATCACCGGCCAAGTTGCAACGCATCTCATCGGCACCGACGGCTTCCAAGAGGCCGACATCCGCGGTATCACGATGCCGATCACCAAGCACAGCTTCCTGGTGACCAAGGCCGATGACATCCCGCGCGTCATCGCCGAGGCCTTCCACATCGCCGGCACAGGACGTCCCGGCCCAGTACTCGTCGACATCGCAAAGGACGCGCTTCAGGCGCTGACGACGTTTAGCTGGCCCAGCGAGCTCGCGCTGCCCGGCTACCGTCCGACGACTCGTCCGCACGGCAAGCAGGTGCGCGAGGCTGCTCGGCTGATCGCGGCGTCCGAACGCCCAGTCCTGTATGTCGGTGGCGGTGTCATCAAGGCCGATGCCGCAGCCGAGCTCAAGGTGCTCGCAGAGCTGACCCAGATCCCGGTCGTCACGACGCTCATGGCTCGCGGCGCGTTCCCCGACTCGCACGAGCTGCACCTGGGTATGCCCGGCATGCACGGCACCGTCGCCGCGGTCGCGGCGCTGCAGAAGAGCGATCTGCTGATCTCGCTCGGCGCGCGCTTCGACGACCGGGTGACGGGACACCTGCCGTCATTTGCCCCGCTTGCGAAGATCATCCACGCCGACATCGACCCGGCTGAGATCTCCAAGAACCGGACCGCCGACGTGCCCATCGTGGGCGACTGCCGCGAGGTCATTGCCGATCTGATCGGCATGCTGCGCAAGCAGGCCGAAGAAGATGGCGTCGAGGGCGACTTCTCAGCTTGGAAGGCTCAGATGCTGAGCGTCAAGGCCAAGTATCCTGTCGGCTACGACAGGCCTGAGGCGGGCCTGGCACCTCAGACTGTGATCGAGCGGATCAGCGCGCTCTCGGGCCCCGAGGCGACGTATGTCGCAGGCGTCGGCCAGCACCAGATGTGGTCGGCCCACTACATCGACTTCGAGCGGCCGCGTCAGTGGCTCAACTCGGGCGGCGCCGGCACGATGGGCTACTCCGTGCCGGCTGCCATGGGTGCGCAGGTGGGTCTGCCGGGCTCGGTCGTGTGGGCCATCGACGGCGACGGCTGCTTCCAGATGACCAACCAAGAGCTCGCGACCTGCGCGCTCGAGGGCATCGCGAGCAAGGTCGCGGTCATCAACAACTCGTCGCTCGGCATGGTGCGCCAGTGGCAGACGCTGCTGTACGGCGGCCGCTACTCCAATACCGATCTCAACACCGGCCCGGAGTCGATCGGTGCCCGTCGTATCCCCGACTTCGTCAAGCTTGCCGACGCCTACGGCTGCGTCGGTCTGCGCTGCGATAACGAGGCCGACCTCGACGCGACCATCGAAAAGGCCATGTCGATCAACGACCGTCCGGTCGTGATCGACTTCGTGGTCGAGCGCGACGCCATGGTGTGGCCGATGGTCCACGGCGGTGCCAGCAACGATGCTATCCAGATCGCGCGAGATCTCGCGCCAGAGTGGGACGATGAGGACCTGTGAAATGACGAGTCACACACTTTCAGTGCTGGTGGAGAACACGCCTGGCGTGCTCGCCCGCATCTCGAGCCTGTTCATGCGCCGTGGCTTCAACATCGACTCGCTGGCCGTCGGCCCGACTGAGATCCCCGAGATCTCGCGTATGACGATCGTCGTCAATGTCGATCAGCTGCCGCTCGAGCAGGTCACCAAGCAGCTCAACAAGCTCGTCAACGTCCTCAAGATCGTAGAGCTCGACTCGACCAATGCGGTGGAGCGCGAGCTGATGCTGATCAAGGTCAAGACCGATCCGCACACCCGGGGACAGGTGCTCGAGACGGTCAATCTGTTCAGGGCTAAAGTGGTCGACGTTGCCACCGATGCCGTGACGATCGAGGCGACGGGTGACGCGGGCAAGCTCACCGCGATGCTGAACGTCCTCGAGCCGTTCGGCATCCGCGAGATCGCCCAGTCAGGACGCGTGGCCATTGGTCGCGGGCCCCGATCCATCACCGACCGCACGCTTCGCGCCGTCCCCGGCACGCAAGCTAGCTGACCATCCGCACCAAACGGCAACTCAAGGAGAAGAATTTCCGTGGCTGAACTGTTTTATGACGACGACGCTGACCTGAGCATCATCCAGGGCCGCCATGTGGCGGTCATCGGATACGGAAGCCAGGGACACGCGCATGCGCTGAACCTGCGCGACTCCGGCGTCGACGTGCGTGTCGGCCTGCCCGAGGGCTCGAAGAGCCGTGCTAAGGCCGAGGCCGAGGGCCTGCGCGTCCGCAATGTCGCCGAAGCGGTCGAAGAGGCCGACGTCATCGTGATCCTCGCTCCCGACCAGGTGCAGCGTCACGTCTACGCCGAGTCGATCGAGCCCAATCTGGTCGACGGCGACGCTCTCGTCTTCGGTCACGGCTTCAACATCCGCTACGGCTACATCACCCCGCCGGCCGGTGTCGACGTCGTGCTCGTCGCCCCTAAGGCTCCGGGTCACACCGTGCGTCGTGAGTTCGTTGACGGCCGCGGCATCCCCGACATCATCGCGGTCGAGCAGGACGCGACCGGCAAGGCGTGGGACCTCTCGCTGTCGTACGCCAAGGCCATCGGCGGAACCCGTGCAGGCGTCATCAAGACGACGTTCACAGAAGAGACCGAGACGGATCTCTTCGGCGAGCAGGCAGTTCTCTGTGGCGGCATGTCGCACCTGGTGCAGGCCGGTTTCGAGACGCTGACCGAGGCCGGCTACCAGCCCGAGATCGCATACTTCGAGGTGCTGCACGAGCTCAAGCTGATCGTCGACCTGATGTGGGAGGGCGGTATCGCGAAGCAGCGTTGGAGCATTTCCGACACCGCTGAGTACGGCGACTACGTCTCCGGGCCGCGC
>JBBSSC010000224.1:0-4279 GCA_038242465.1 Propionibacteriales bacterium
CGCGTCATGAAGCAGACGTTGACCGACCGTGAGGGCATCCTCGGCCTGCCGCTCATCCGCAACACCAAGACCGTCGACCCGACCGATCCGACTTCGACCAAGGTCATCCAGATCGAGTCGGCGATGGGTGCGGCGGTCGAGGTCTTCGACGGCGCCACCGCGATCGAGGTCGACCGCTCCCGGTTCTTGCCAGTTAAGACCACCAATGACCTCCTCCTGCTGCGGTCGGACGTCTACGGCGTGGGCGAGGACTTCAGGGTCCGCGCACAGGTTCCCGAGGCGCCGCTCGTTGATCTGGATCGCCGGTTCTACGCAGGCATTGCGGGCTTCGACGCACGCCTGCCGTCGCCGCCGTCACTCGTGCAAGCACGCTCGTTGACCGTCGAGGGCGATTGGCGATTCGGACGCGATGTCGTGGTCCGTGGTGAGGTCAAGCTCGATGACGCAGGGAGTGCGCAGAGCATCGCTGCAGGCTCGACGTTAGGCTGATCGGCATGTCGACTGGAGAGAACGGCGGAGAATCGGAGCAGGTCACGCTTCCGGTCGGGCCCGATACTCCCCCGCGCCCGTCGGTGCGGGCGCGGCCATCGAGCATCCCCGACGGTGTCCTGACGGTTGAGGATCACCTCGAGAAGATTCTGCGCGGCGTCGGCCCGTTGGCCGCCTACGACCAGCCGCTCGTCGAGTCGCTCGGCCTGCCGCTGCACGAGGCCTTCGTCGCGACGATGGACCTGCCGTTATTCGACAACTCCGCGATGGACGGTTACGCCGTGCGCGCGGCCGATGTCGTGGGCGCGTCCCGCGAGAAGCCCGTGACGCTGCCCGTCGTGGGCGAGATCGCCGCCGGCTCGGCCCGCCCCTTCGCGATCAGCGCAGGCACCGCGGTCAAGATCATGACCGGCGCGCCGATCCCTCGTGGCGCCGACTCGGTCGTGCCGTACGAGCAGACCGATCGCGGCAATGCGCGTGTGCAAATCTACGCCCCGACGGAGCCGGGCGCTTGCGTCCGACCGAAGGGTGACGACGTCACGGCCGGTGACACTGTCCTGTCAGAAGGCACTGTGCTCGGCCCTCGCGAGATCGGCCTACTGGCTGCGCTTGGCGCCCCCCGGGTCAAGGCCCGTCCGCGCCCCCGCGTCGTGGTCATCTCCACCGGCAACGAGCTGCGCGAGCCCGGGACACATCTGGACTACGACTCGATCAACGACGGCAACAGCTACATGCTCGCCGCAGCGGTGCGAGAGGCCGGCGCCATCTGCTATCGCGTCGGGGCGGTTGACGACAACCCCCGCACGTTCCAGCGGGTCCTGTCGGAGCAGCTCGTGCGCGCAGACCTCGTCGTCACGAGCGGCGGCATCAGCCAGGGCGATCACGATGTCGTCAAGCAGACGTTGTCGGCTCTCGGCACGGTCGACTTCAACGAGGTCGCGATGCAGCCGGGCAAGCCCCAGGGCTTCGGACGAGTCTTCGACGAGCAGACGCCCATCATCACGCTGCCGGGCAATGCCGTCTCGGCCTATGTCTCGTTCGAGGTCTTCGTCCTGCCGGCTATTCGCCGCATGATGGGTCGCACGCCGTACCGACGCCCCATGGTGCACGCGGTGCTCGCGGCTGATCTGACCTCGCGTCCGGGCGTTCGGCAGTACGTCCGCGGCATCTTCGAGGTCACGCATCGCGGCGCCAAGGTCACCCCGTTGACGGGCGCGGGATCGCATCTTGTCGGCACCCTCGCGAAGGCCAATGCGCTGATCATCGTGGGGGAGGACCAGACGGCCCTCCATCTCGGCGACACGGTCCGCACCCTCGTGCTCGACAGGCCATTCTGATGAGAGGCGCATTCTGATGGGACGCAGACTGACGCACGTTGACGAGACGGGCGCGGCCCGCATGGTTGACGTCACATCGAAGAACATCACGGCCCGCGCCGCGACTGCGCGTGGACGCGTCGAGGTCAGCGCGGAGGTCGTAGCCCTGCTGCGCGGCCACGGCGTCCCCAAGGGCGATGCGCTGTCCGTCGCGCGCATCGCCGGCATCATGGCCGCAAAGCGGACGCCCGACCTGATCCCGCTGTGCCATCCGCTCGCGATCAGCGGGGTCGAGGTCGATCTCGAGCTCGACGACGACGCCGTGCTGATCGGGGCGACGGTGCGCACCGCCGACCGCACGGGCGTCGAGATGGAGGCCCTGACCGCGGTCAGCGTCGCGGCCCTCACGATCGTCGACATGGTCAAGGCCGTCGACAAGCTCGCCCGCATCACTGACATCGAGGTCGTCGCCAAGTCGGGCGGCAAGAGCGGCGACTGGCGTCGCGAATGAGCGGCCAGCCCACGGCTGCCGTGGTCGGTGCTTCCAACCGCGCTGCCAACGGGGTCTACGCCGACGAGACCGGACCCCTCATCGTCGAAGCATTGCGGTCCTGGGGCTTCGAGGTCGGCGATCCGGTTGTCGTCCACGACGGCGATCCGGTCGGCGAGGCCATCTCGGCCGCATTAGCTGCTGGCGCCGCCGCGATCGTCACGACGGGCGGCACGGGCATCAACCCCACTGATCGCACACCCGAGGCGACCCGGCCCCTGCTCGACCGCGAGCTGCCCGGCGTCGCAGAGGCGCTGCGGGCGCGCGGTGTGGCGCAGGGCGTACCGACTGCCGTGCTGTCGCGCGGCCTCGCGGGAGTCGCGGGCACGACGTTGGTGGTCAACCTTCCCGGCTCGCGCGGCGGCGTCAAGGACGGTCTTGCGGTGCTCGCGGACATCCTGCCGCATGCGGTCGACCAGCTCCGCGGCGGCGATCACCCCAGGGGCGCGTCCTGAGCCCGGGTTGGCCGGTCACACTGCGGCACGGCCGCATCGGTGTCCGGCCGCTGCGTCGCCGCGATGCGCGGACGTGGGCGCGGTTGCGGTCCGACAACGTGGGCTGGCTGAGCCCCTGGGAGGCGACGCTGCCGAGCGAGGCCGGCGCCGCCCCGACGTCGTACCTCGGGATGATCGGCACGCTGCGACACCGAGCGCGCAAGGGGCAGACGATGCCGTTCGCGCTGACGTGGGACGACGAGGTCGTTGGGATGCTGACGGTCAACGGCATCACCTGGGGCTCGGCGCGCTGGGCGAGCATCGGCTACTGGGTCGCGGAGGGTCATGCCGGACGAGGCATCACACCGACCGCCGTCGCGCTGGTCTGCGACCACCTGCTGACGACCGTCGGGCTGCATCGGATCGAGATCGCGATCCGGCCGGAGAACGCCGCAAGCCTGCGGATCGTCCAGAAGCTTGGCTTCACTGAGATCGGCCTGGCGCCCAGCTTCCTGCACATTGCGGGAAACTGGCAGGATCATAGGATATTCCAGCTCCTCGCAGAGGACGTCCCGCTGGGAGTTCATCCCCGCATCGTCCAGAAGCCGTAGACACGTCGTCACCTTTGTCACACCCGTTACGCAAGTTCTCAGGCGACACACGGTCGAGGGTGCGTGGGAAGTGGGTCCGCACGGCCTACGGTTTTGTCTGTGGGTTCCAGTAGTGGTCTGATCATCGCGTTCGTCGTGGTCGTGTGGGCGGCGTACTTCATTCCGCTTGCCCTGCGCCGGTACGACGAGGCAAGCAAGAATGCCTCGTTCGAGACCACGGGGGCACTCAGCCGCGTCATCGCCCGCACCCGGCGCGATGTCGCGCCGCAGGTCCAGGCTGTCGATGAGACGCCTGAGGCACCTGAAGTCGCTATGCCCCGTCGCGCGTTCGACCGCCCGGCCGCACGGCTCGCGGCGCGTCGCCGTCGTCGCACCCTCCTGACGCTTGTCGCAGCCACGCTAATCGTCAGCGGTGTCGCCGGCTTCGGTGTCATCGCGCCGTACTGGATCGCAGCTCCGGTTTCGCTGATCATCGCGTGGCTCGTTGCATGCCGCGTGCAGGTGCGCGGCGAGCGGGGCATCGTCCGTACTAAGACGGCCCGCCCCAAGTTGGCGCGTCTGAAGATGGCGCGCCGCCCCAAGCTGGCGATGCCGAAGAGGACGCAGCGGCCGGTTGCCCTCGCGGCCGATGAAGAAGTCACGATCGTCGTGTCCGGTCAGTTCGAGGACATCGATCCGGGCCGCAAGCACGAGATGGAGAACGTCGCCCTCGAGGAGGACGCCCTTGACGACCAGATCGTGATCGCCGTCCCGTCGATGGCTGCGACGGGTGAGGCGCTGTGGGATCCATTGCCCGTCACGCTGCCGACCTACGTGACCAAGCCTCGTGCCGGTCGTACGGTGCGCACGATCGACTTCTCGCAGCCGCACACCTGGACC
>JBBSSC010000225.1:0-4274 GCA_038242465.1 Propionibacteriales bacterium
GCCGGTGATGCCGTAGACCTTCTCGAGGCCCGGGATGCCGTATGCGCGCTCCTTGAACTCGGGGTTGGCACCCAGCTTGAGACCGTCGACATTCTTGAGATCGGCGATCGTCGTGAGCTTGTTTTTGGCAGCGAACTCGGGCGTCACATTGAGCGAGTCCTTGTCTTCGGCAGGCGAGGCGTCGAGAACTTCGAGGTTGTCGGGCAGCGCATCGTCGAGGGCATCCTCGATCGCCTCCGGCGAGGTCGCGGTGGCGCTCTTGTCGAGATACGACAGGAGGTTGCCCGAGTACTCCGGCAGCAGATCGATCTCGCCGGACTCGAGCGCGGGGATATAGGCCTCGCGAGCACCGATGTTGAGCTTCTTACTGACCTTGACACCGCCGGCTTCGAGCGCCTGCGCGTAGATCTCGGCGATGATCTCATTCTCGGGGAACGCGGCCGAGCCGACCGTGATGGTGTCGGTGGCCGACTTCGCTGAATCGTCTGACGTTGGGTCGTCGCCACACGCGGACAGCGAAAGACTCAGTGCCAAGGCCGCGAGGCCGGCTGTGAGCTTGGTGGTGGACATATATCTCCTAGGTGGGGGTGTGGTCATGCAGAGATGCGAACTGGGGCGGGACGGTTGCGCAGCGCGAGCCGCTGGAGCAGGACGAAGATCCCGTCGAGGATGAGGGCGAGAACAATGACGACGATCGAACCGGCGACGATCCGCGTGTAGTCACTGACCGCGAGACCGTCGATGAGATAGCGGCCAAGACCGCCTGGCCCGGGGACGAAAGCGGCCACTGTGGCCGTTGCGACGACCTGCAACGTTGCCGAACGAAAACCGCCGACGATCAAGGGCAGCGCGAGCGGCACCTCGACCTTGGTCAGGATCTGCCACTCGGTCATGCCGATCGCTCGCGCCGCGTCGATCGTCTGCCGATCGACGGACTCCAAACCGGCATATGCGCCCGCAAGCAGCGGCGGGATCGCCAGCAGCACGAGTGTGAAGATCGCCCCGCGGATACCGATGCCGGTGAACAACGAGACATATGCCAGCGCTCCGAGGGTCGGCAGGGCGCGCAATGCGCCGGACGAGACGACCGCTAGGCCGCGTAGACGACCGGTGTGGCCGATCCACAGGCCAATCGGGATCGCGATCGCCGCAGCGATCACAATCGTCAAGGAGGTGTAGCCGAGATGCTGGACAACTCGATGCGGGACGCCATCGTCGCCCGACCAGTTGGTCGAGTCGCCGAACCAGTCGATCGTGTCGCTGACAACGCTCATGTTCGCCCCGCCTGCTTCTGGGCGAATGACCACGGCATCAGCACCCGGCCGACCAGCACCAGCAGTCCGTCGAACACCAGCGCCAGCAGCACGATGCCGATGACTCCGATCAGGATCTCGGCGTCATTGTCAGTGCGATATCCCTCGGTGAATAACGAGCCGAGGTTATTGACCCCGATCAACGCTCCGACGCTGACCAGACTCACGGTGCTGACCGCGACGACGCGCAGCCCCGCCAGCAGCACAGGCCCCGCCAATGGCAGCTCGACCGTGAACGCTCGGCCAGTCGAGGCGAAGCCGGTCGCTGTCGCAGCGTCGAGTACTGCTGGCGACACCGACTCGAACGCATCGGCGGCAGACCGCACCATGATCGCCACCGCATAGCCGGTCAGGGCGATCACGACATTGATCGGATCGAGGAAGCCGGTCCCGATAATGCTCGGCAGGATCAAGAAGAACGCGAGCGACGGAATCGTGTAGAAGATGCCAGCCACCGACAGCACCACACCCCTAAGCCGCGGATGCCGGTTGGCATACCAGCCGATCGGCACTGCGATGACGAAGCCGATCAGGATCGGCAAGGCGCTCAGCCACAGGTGGCTGAGCAGCAGGTCGAGGACCTTGTCGGTGTTGTTCTGGAACCACGTCATGAGGGGTCGAGGACTCCGGTTGCCTTGCCGGTCGCATCGACGACGATACGCACTCCATCGCGTTCTTCGACGCGCAGCTTGCGGTGCCCCTTGTCGAGGCCCACGAAGCTGCGCACGAAGTCATCGGCCGGCGACGCGAGGATCTCGGCGGGCGAGCCGACCTGTGCGACCACGCCGCCCTGCTTGAGGATCACGACCTGATCGCCGAGCAGGAAGGCCTCGTCGATGTCGTGCGTGACGAAAACGATGGTCTTGTCGAGGTCATGTTGCAGACGCAGCAGCTCGGTCTGCAGCTCTTCGCGAACGATCGGGTCAACCGCACCGAATGGCTCGTCCATCAGCAGGATGTTGGGGTCGGACACGAGCCCGCGAGCCACTCCGACGCGCTGCTGCTGACCGCCCGACAGCTGGCTCGGGTACTTCGTTGCGAGCGACGAGTCGAGACCGACCGTCTCCAGCACGGCGTACGAACGGTCGCGTGCCTCCTTGCGGTCGACTCCGTTAAGCCGCAGCACCGTTGCGACGTTGTCGATGACCTTGCGGTGCGGCAACAGGCCAGCGTGCTGCATGACGTAGCCGATGCTCCGACGAAGCTCGACCTTGTTCCGCGTCGCGACATCAACGTCGTCGATCAGAACCTGCCCGGACGTCGGCTCGACCATCCGGTTGACCATGCGCAGCAGCGTGGTCTTGCCGCAGCCAGACGATCCGACGAACACCGTGGTCGTCCGTGACGGCAGGACGAGACTGAAGTCCCCGACTGCCTCGGTCCCATCGGCGAATGTCTTGCCAATAGAGCGGTACTCGATCATGCGGTCCTCCGCGGGCGACAGTGCGCCAGAACAGTAGGTAGGCAAGGACAGGGTTCAGTAAGTGTGGCGCTATCGAGAGTCCGCGGCAATGCGAGGGTGCTTTAGACAGGTCGCGACGGCCCCTGTTGCTCGACCGAGGTCGGGCCAGGAACCACCGGCAGACCTACGTCTGCCCATGCAGGGATGCCGCCGACGATGTCGCCAGTCGACAGCCCCAGCGACACCAGAACAGATGCCACGAGCGATGAGGAGTAGCCCTCGGCGCATACGACAATCCATTCTTGCCCCCACGCAGCCAGAGGCAGATTTTGCTCCCGACTCCGGATGGAGACGCCACTGCAGATGATTGCGTTCGACTATGACAGAACCGGGAATCTCCCCGTCCACGTCGCGATGCGAGCCCGGACGAATGCCCACGCCCCATCACGCCGGCAGGTGCCCGGGCCAGCAGTCACCGGTGCATCGAAACCAATATTTCCCTGCAGATCCGGCGAGTTCATCCCTCGGGCCGTCTCGCGTCTAAGCTCGGCTGCCTGATGGAGGCGCGCATCACGTCGGTGAGCGAGGCCCCCGTTTTGTTCTCGAGATGGCCCGTGCGTTACAGTTGCGACGCGGTTAACCGCACAGTTTGGCCCCGTAGCGCAGTTGGTTAGCGCGCCGCCCTGTCACGGCGGAGGTCGCCGGTTCGAGTCCGGTCGGGGTCGCCATGTAAGAAGTCCCACACTCTCCCGCGGGAAGGTGTGGGACTTTTTTCATTTCCTAGTTAGTTGAACGTTGCATGACTTCTGTTGCCCTCGAATCCCCGTTCATCCTTCCCGCCGATACGCTCGACACGTTGTTCCGCGAAGCTCGAAGCGCCAACACGTTCACCGACGAGCCCGTCTCGGTCGATCAGGTGCGTGAGGTCTTCGAGCTGGTGAAGTTCGGCCCCACCATGATGAACATCCAGCCCCTGCGCCTGTTGCTCGTCGAGCCCGGCGAGGGACGCGAAAGGCTCGTTCCGCTGATGTCCGAAGGTAATCGCGCCAAGACAGCAGCCGCACCACTCGTGGCCGTCATCGCCGCCGACGTCGACTTTCACACACTGATGCCGGCCCACTTCCC
This sequence comes from Propionibacteriales bacterium, assembly GCA_038242465.1. Lineage (GTDB taxonomy): Bacteria > Actinomycetota > Actinomycetes > Propionibacteriales > Nocardioidaceae > Aeromicrobium. Next base: position 3,841 of record JBBSSC010000225.1, read on the forward strand.
CCACAAGCCCGACGCAGGTGACATGTTCGCCGCGGATGCCGATTCGCGTGCGCAGATCGCCCGCTACAACACGGCTCTGCAGACCGGCTACTTCATCGTGGGTATTCGCACGGCCGGCCTCGCCGCCGGCCCGATGGGCGGATTCGACGCCACAGGCATCGACGCCGAGTTCTTCGAGGGAACCAACTGGCGCACCCAGCTCGTCATCAACATCGGCCATCCTGGCGAGAACGCATGGTTCGATCGCCTCCCCCGCATCGCTGCCGACGGTGCCGTACGGGTCGCCTGAAGCCAGTCGATTTCGGACTCTCCAGACGGGTGCGATATGGTGATCTTCGCTCGTTCGCGAGCGGTGGCCAGGTAGCTCAGTTGGTACGAGCATCCGCCTGAAAAGCGGAGGGTCGCCGGTTCGACCCCGGCCCTGGCCACAGTAA
>JBBSSC010000226.1:0-4267 GCA_038242465.1 Propionibacteriales bacterium
GAGCTCGTGGGCTTGGCCGCATTCCGCAATACGACGGTGACGTTGAGCCGGCCCATGTACCCAGGAAAGGCGCTATGCCCACGAAAGTCATAGTGCGGGCCGAGCGTGGCACGTCGTTCGGCGAGTCGACTCGCGCGCTTACGGCGCCGAGCCAGCACTTGCGCCACGCGGCGGGGCGTCACAGGTCTCACGATGACTCAGCCTACCGAGCAATCACCAGGAATCTGGGACGGCCCGGCCGCACACGCTCGACCATCCAGGAATAGGCCGGCACCGTCGCGGCGTTGTGCCGCTTGTGAACAAACCCGTCAAGGTCGACATCTGGTCCGATATCGCGTGCCCGTGGTGCTTTATCGGCAAGCGCCGCTTCGAGACCGCGGCCGCCGAGTTCGCGGCCGGCGGCGGTGAGGTGGAGGTCGAGTTCCACTCATTTGAGCTCTCGCCCGACACTCCCGCCGACTTCGTCGGCACCGGGATCGACTTCCTTGTCACGCACAAGGGCATGGCCGCCGACCAGGTGCAGCAGATGCTCGGCCAGATGACGAAGCTCGGCGCGACCGAGGGGCTCGCGTACGACTTTGAGGCGATCCAGCACACCAACACCGTCAAGGCCCATGAGTTGCTGCACTTCGCGAAGTCGAAGGGTCGCCAGCTCGACATGAGCGAGCGTCTGTTCGCCGCATACTTCGAGCAGGGCCGCCACATCGGCCGGATCGATGAGCTGGCCGACCTGGCCGCCGAGATCGGGCTCGACCGGGCCGAGGCACTCGCAGCACTGACGTCGGCCACGCATCTTCCCGATGTTGTCGCTGACAAGGCCCAGGCCGACGCTTACGGCATCAGTGGCGTGCCGTTCTTCGTGTTCGACGGCCGATTCGGCGTGTCGGGTGCCCAGGAGCCCGCGGCCCTGCTCGAGGTGCTGCAGAAGGCTGCACTCGACGCCTGAGTCGGCGCGGGCTACGAGCCGGACGCGCCGAGACCGCTGACGGCCGTGACCGCGCGGATCAGCTCAGCGGCCGCGGTGTCGAGATCGCCCGAGGTGGTGCCGCGACCGAACGTGAATCGGACGGCAGTCTGGGCGATCTCGGGTGCGAGTCCCATCGCGATCAGGACGTGCGACGGATCATCGCTTCCGGCTGCGCATGCAGATCCCGACGAGCAGACGATGCCCCGCGATTCCAGCTGCAACAGGATGGACTCGCCGCTCGTGCCTGGGAAGACGAATGATGCGCTGCCCGGCAGACGCTGCTCGGGGTGACCCGTCAGCAGCGCGCCCGGCACCTCATGCAGGACCGTCGCGATGAACTCGTCACGTCGAGCTGTGACGGTCGGGTCATCAGCCGATGCGAGTCTCAGCGCTGCCGCCATGCCAACCGCCGCGGCGACATTCTCGGTGCCTGAGCGGCGTCCACCCTCCTGGCCCCCTCCATGGATCAGCGGCTCGAACGGCGTGCGCCGCTTCAGGTACAGCACGCCGATGCCCTTCGGTGCGCCGATCTTGTGACCCGAGATACTCATTGACTGCACGCCAAGGCGTCCGACGTCGATGTCGAGCCAGCCCGCGGACTGAACGGCGTCGGTGTGGAAGGGAACCCCGTGACCCTCAGCGAACGCGGTCAGCGCCTCGATCGGCTGGATCGTGCCGACCTCGTTATTGGCGTGCTGGATGCTGACGAGAGTCGTGTCGTCGCGCAGCGCGGCCGCGAGCGTCGCGGGCTGGACCATGCCCTGTGCATCGACGCCGAGGACCGTGATCTGGTAGCCGAGACGTTCGAGGAAGCTCGCCGACTCCAGGACCGCCGGATGCTCGACGCTTGAAACGATGACGTGTCTGCCGCGCGGGGCCGCGAGTGCGATGCCCTTGATAGCAGCGTTGTCGGACTCGGTGCCGCCGGACGTGAAGGTGATCTCGGACGCTCTCGTCCCCAGCACCGCCGCGACTTCTCGACGCGCTTGCTCGAGAGCGCGGGCCGCGGACTCCCCCACCTCGTGGTGACTCGAAGGGTTGCCGAACTCGGGCCCGAGGAACGGCCACATAGCCTCGAGCACCTCGCGCCTGACGGGGGCCGTGGCGGCCTCGTCCAAATAGATCATGCGAGAGCCGAAGCAGAAGGCCGAGCGGAGCTCGGCAAGCGCCTGGGCCACGCCCAACGGCGGTTGGGGATCCCCCCACGAGCGCAGCGAGTAGGGGGCGGGACGAGTCGCCGGAGCGGAGAGTTACGAGCCGCGCGCATCACGAGACCGTGATGTCGAGACCGAGGTCGAGGGCGCGCACACTGTGGGTCAGGGCACCCACCGAGATGACGTCAACGCCAGTCTGGGCGACGTCGCGGACCGTGTCGAGGGTGATGCCGCCGCTGGCCTCTACGCATGTCCGGCCGGCGATGTGCGCGACCCCGGCCCGCAGATCATCAAGGCTGAAGTTGTCGAGCATGATCGTGCCGACGACTCCCGAGGCCAGAACAGCATCGAGCTGGTCGAGGCGGTCGACCTCGACCTCGATATGCGTCGTGTGGGGCAGATCGATGCCGGCCTGGCACAGGGCTGCTGTGACATCGGGGATGATCGCGAGGTGGTTGTCCTTGGCCATCACGGCATCCGACAGCGAATAGCGGTGGTTGTGGCCACCGCCGCACCGCACCGCATGACGTTCGAAGGCCCGCAAGCCGGGGGTGGTCTTGCGCGTGTCGACGATCCGGGCATCGGTTCCGGCGACGGCCTCGACGTAGGTGCGGGTCAGCGTCGCGATGCCGGTCATGCGCTGTACGAGGTTGAGGGCGACACGTTCGGCCTGCAGGATGATGCGAGCCGGACCATCGACTCTCGCGAGCACAGCGCCGGTCTCGAAGGCGTCGCCATCGGCCGCTTCGAGGGTGACTTTGACAGCCGGGTCGAGCGTCGTCATGGCGATCTCGAAGACATCCGCGCCCGCGAACACGCCGGGCTCACGTGCGACGAGTTCGGCCCGTGCGATCGCTGTGGCGGGCACGAGGGTCTGCGAGGTCAGATCGCCAAACGGCGCGTCCTCGTCGAGCGCCATGTCGACGACTCGCTGGATCTGGCGACGCTCAAGCATCCGTAACCCGCTCCTCAAGGGGCAGTAACCCTCTCGTCAGCGTCATGATGGTCGTCCTATCGTGGAGTGGGTGGCTTGGCGGGGGTCGAGCTTCGGGAAGTCGGTTCGGTAGTGGGCGCCGCGTGATTCTTCACGAACCAGGGCGCTGGCAACGACAGCGCGCGCAACGGCCAGCAGATTGGCATCCTCGGCCGCCTTGGCATCTGTGACGGCGGGTGATTTCCACCGCTTCAGCTCTGCGGCGGCCTGGTCCAGGTCGTGGCCGTTTCGGGCCAGTCCAACGGCATCCCACATGAGCTGCTGCAGATCGGCCCGACTCACATCGTCGGCGTCCGGGTCATCGGTCAGATCGAGGCGGATGGGTGTCGACCATTGCGCGTCGAAGGGTTCGATCGGCTGCGGTGAGCCGATGCCCTCGATGACGCGTGCGCCGTAGACCGCACCCTCTAGCAGGGAGTTGGATGCAAGCCGGTTCGCCCCATGCAGCCCAGTGCACGCCACCTCGCCGACGGCGTACAGGCCTGGCACCGAAGTGCGACCCCACTCATCGGTGCGGATGCCACCCATGAAGTAATGCGCTGCCGGAGCGATCGGGATCGGCACCCGGCTCCAGTCATGACCCTTCGCACGACACGCAGCATCGATATTGGGGAACCGTGTGGCTAGGAACTCCGCACCTAGATGCGTGGCGTCCAAACGAACCGGACCATGACTCTTTGCCTTCATCTGCTGGGCGATGCCGCGTGCAACGACATCGCGAGGGGCCAGCTCGGCGTCGGGATGGACGTCGAGCATGAACCGTTTGCCGTCGGCGTCGATCAGTACGGCGCCCTCGCCGCGAACTGCCTCAGAGATCAGGAAGTTGCCGGGGGCGTCCAGAGAGGTCGGATGGAACTGGAAGAACTCGAGGTCGGCTGCGATGGCGCCGGCTCGCAGCGCCATGCCGAGCCCGTCGGCGGTCGCGACGCCAGGATTGGTCGTGTAGGGGAACAGCTGGCCCGCTCCCCCAGTGGCCAAGATGACGGCATCTGCCCGAAGCGTCGAACCGTCCAGCAGCGTGACGCCGACGCACACGCCGGACTCGATGACCAGATCGACGACGGTCGTCCGCTCGCGGATCGTCACTGCACTGGCTCGGATGCGTTCGATCAATGCGTGCGCGATACCGGCTCCAGTGGCGTCGCCGCCCGC
>JBBSSC010000227.1:0-4261 GCA_038242465.1 Propionibacteriales bacterium
AACGGCCCGTTGCACCCGCACGAGATGATCGATGTCGTCGGCGTCCCAGTGGTTGTGGGGGCTGCCGTCCAAGAGCCTCAGCATCGCCGTGACGCAGACCCCGCCGACCGATGGGGGCGGATTGGTGCCGAATGTCCAGCCGCCCATCGTGCTGATCAGGGCAGGCCGCACGACGGGGCGGTAGGCCGCGAGGTCCTCGGCTCCGAGGATGCCGCCTCGCCGGATGACGTCATCGCTGATGAGCCGCGCCAGCTCGCCGGTGTGCAGGGCGCTCGCGCCGTCGGCTGCGATGAGCTCGAGCGACGCGGCCAGATCGGGCAGCACGATCAGTCCGGTCTGCAGCGCACCTTCCGCATCGTGCACGGCTCCCCTGCTCTCGTCGTCCCAGCCGAAGATGTCGTCGTGGACGTAGCCGAGGTAGAACTTCGAGGCCGAGCTGAGCCGGAATCCACGCTGTGCCACCTCAATCGCGGGCGTCACGAGCTCGCGCCACGGGAGCACTCCCCAGCGTCGATGCGCCTCTTCGAAGGCAGCCACCGAGCCGTGGGTCGCCACCGAGCCCGGTCCTACCGTGATCGTGACCCCGCCGCCGTACTCGGTGTCGACGTCCCACGCGCCTCCGCCGAGCGGGCGCCCACGGCCGGGCATGTCCATCCAGCCGTCGACAGTCTGTGGAGCGCTGCCGTCGGGCGGCTGGACTGTGATGAATCCGCCCGAGCTGAGCGACACCAGACCGACCTCGTTGACCATCGTGACGAGCGCCGCGGCGATCGCGACATCGACCGCATTGCCGCCTGCACGGGCGATCTGCTCACCGGCGTCGGCGGACGCCTCATTGGGTGCGGCTAGGGCGACATCGGGCATCTCGGCAGGCTACCGGTGAATCGCGCCTTCGGCCTGCTCGTGGAGCTCCGCAGCCGCGGGATCACCGTCGCGCACTAGGGCGCGGACTTCGTCGACGAGATCCGGGTGGGCTCCGTCCACCTCGACGGACAACACGCATCCGCTGGATTCGGGCACCGTCGCCGGCACGACATGGAACACGCCGGTCAGCGTGTGCACGAGCTCTCGCATGGCGCGTTCGCTGCTGACGCGGAAAAAGAGGGTCTGGCTGGTCACGGCATCCATGGGACGTTGGCCTGTCAGTGAGATCGTCGATGCCGACTGCTGCTCAACCGGCACAGACACCATGTTCCCCATCCCCGAGATTTCATGCAGTGACGGCTGTCACCGGGTGCGAACGGTCACTCCGAGTCAGGCTCGTTGTCGAGCGAGATCCAGTCAGATGACTTCTGTGTGGCCTTCTTGCCGTCCTTGGTGACGACCAACGTGCCGTCGTACGCCTGCACCGTGAAGGTGCTGTCACCCTGAGTCGCGACGAAGGCGTCGAGATCGGGCTCGTAGCGGCCCTTGAGATCCATGATCGCTCCACCCGAGGGCTGGGTGACGAACCGGAAATCGGCGCCTGAGCTGTCGGTGCCACAGATCGAGGTCTTCGCGTCGGTCGTCGTCGTCTTGTACAAGATGACGGGGTACAAGCCACCGCATGCCAAGCTCAGGCCCGACTTCTCCCGCTCCGGCTCGCTGACGGGAGCTACGCCGCAGTCGGGCAGCAGTGTGTCCTTCTCGACGCCCTCCTCGTTGAAGATTGTGTCTGGGCCCTCACAGGTGGGTCCCGAGGCTGTTGGCGACGGCGTCGGTGTCGTGGCCTCCGGGGTCGGTGTCGCAGCCGTTGCCTCGGGGGTTGGTGTCGCGGTCTGTCGCGTGGGCGCGACCAGCGGCTCCGCCTCGTCGCTGTCGCCCATGCGCCACATAACAGCCGCAACCACCGCGACGACGATCAAACCGACAATGCCGATGAACACGTACTTGCTCCGCGTGGATGCGGACTGACTCACGGTGTTGCCTTCCGGTGGGTTCTCAACGACTGCACGAGCCTAACAAGCAGGGCATGATGCTCCCATTCGGCGGCTCACTCCCACTCGATAGTTCCGGGCGGCTTGCTCGTGATGTCGAGGACGACGCGGTTGACCTCGTCGACCTCGTTCGTGATGCGGGTCGAGATGCGCTCGAGCAGCTCGTACGGGAGGCGGCTCCAGTCGGCCGTCATGGCGTCCTCGCTGGAGACGGGACGCAGCACGATCGGATGACCGTAGGTGCGACCGTCGCCTTGGACGCCGACCGAGCGGACATCCGCCAGCAGGACGACCGGGAACTGCCAGATTTCACCGTCGAGGCCTGCCGCCGTGGTCTCCTCGCGGACGATCGCATCGGCCTTGCGCAAGATCGCAAGGCGGTGATCGTCAACAGCGCCGACGATCCGGATCGCGAGGCCCGGGCCGGGGAACGGATGCCGGCCGACGATCGCCTCGGGGATGCCGAGCTGACGTCCGACATCGCGGACCTCGTCCTTGAACAGGGTGCGAAGCGGCTCGATCAGGCTGAACTCGAGGTCTTCGGGCAGCCCGCCGACGTTGTGGTGGCTCTTGATGTTGGACGTGCCCGCACCGCCGCCGGACTCGACGACATCCGGGTAGAGCGTGCCCTGGACTAGGAACTTCACGGGGGCACCTGGCGTAGCCAGGACCTCGCGCTCGGCGGCTTCGAACACGCGGATGAACTCGCGCCCGATGATCTTGCGCTTCTCCTCAGGGTCTGTGACCCCCGCGAGGAAGCCCAGGAACTGGTCTTTCGCATCGACAGCCTTAAGGTCGACGCCGGTTGCCGCGACGTAATCCTTCTCGACCTGTTCGGCCTCGCCTTCGCGCAGGAGCCCGTGGTCGACGAACACCGCGGTCAGCTGATCGCCGATCGCGCGCTGCACGAGCGCCGTCGAGACGGCGGAATCGACGCCGCCGGAGAGCGCCGAGATAACGCGCGCGTCGCCGACCTGCTCACGGATGAGGGCAATCTGCTCCTCGACGATATTGCTGCTCGTCCAGGTCTGCCGGCAGCCCGCGATGTCGACCAGGAACGTCTCGAGGATGCGCTGGCCGTGCTCGCTGTGCAGCACCTCGGGGTGCCACTGCACGCCGGCCAGTCGGCGATCGGTGTCCTCGAAGGCGGCCACTGTGGCGCGCGGCGAGTTGGCGTTGACCAGGAAGCCCGCGGGTGCGGCGACGACCTCGTCGCCGTGCGACATCCATGAGGTCAGGGTCTCGGGGAGACCGCCGAGCAGCGTGCCGGGCTCGAGGACGCTGACGGTCGTGCGGCCGTACTCGCGCTGGCCCGTGTGTGCGACGGTTCCACCGAGGGCCTGAGCCATCGCCATGAATCCGTAGCAGATGCCGAAGACGGGCGTCTCAGCCTCGAAGAGCGTCGGGTCGAGCCGCGGTGCGCCCTCTTCGTAGACCGAGGACGGGCCGCCCGACAGGATGATCGCGGCGGGATTCTTCGCGAGCATCTCGGCCACCGGCATGGTGTGCGGGACGATCTCGGAATACACCCGAGCCTCACGCACCCGCCGGGCAATGAGCTGGGCATACTGCGCCCCGAAGTCGACTACGAGGACAAGGTCATGTTCGGAATGCACAGGTGCCACTCTATCGGCCCGAATTTAATGTCGAGAACGCCGTAACCCCGCTAACGGGACGTCGTTTTACTGGGTGTCTAACAACACTCCCTCCCGTTAGACGAGGTGCCGCGCTAGGCGGCACGACAGAGCCCGGCCCGTGACCTCCCTCCGGGCCGGGTTCTCTACGCCCGGCCCGCAGGGAGGTCGGGCTTGGCTCAGGAGATTCCGACGATGGGGAGACGGAGCGCCGCGGGCGCATCTTCGGGCACGACCGGATTCTTCGGGGCCACGGGCTCCATGCGGAGATAGGACTCGCCCAGCGCCGGACGGGCGTCGGCCTCGCCCTTGTTGGGCCAGTACGACATTGCGCGCTCGGTCTGCGCCGTGATCGTGAGAGAGGGATTGACACCCAGATTGGCCGAGATCGTCGAACCATCTGCGACGTGCAAACCCGGATGTCCGAAGAGCCGCTGATACGGATCGACGACACCAGTCCGCGCCGTCTCGCCGATCGCGCAGCCGCCCATGAAGTGCGCCGTCAGCGGTACGTTGAACGGCTCGCCGATCGTGCCGCCCGGAGTACCGCCCATCTCCTCGGCCATCATCTGCACGGCCCTGTGGCCGGGCTCGATGAAGGCCGGATTGGGAGCGCCGTGGCCCTGCCGCGACGTCAGCTTGCGCTTTCCGGTCAGGCCGCGCTTGGTGTAGGTCGTGATCGAGTTGTCGTGCGTCTGCATGACCAGCGCG
>JBBSSC010000228.1:0-4242 GCA_038242465.1 Propionibacteriales bacterium
AGGCCGAGCTGGCGCGCGTGGGGGTTGCTCGGCCCCCCCCTTCCTCGGTTTCCCACGCCCATCCCGGCCGGGGCGGGCGGGCGGGGGGCCGCCAGCGCCTCGAGCCCCACCAGATGCTTGTCGATCAGGAGCTCTGCGAGCAATCGGTTGCCCCGCACCAAGAGCTCACCGAGCAGATCGACCGACGGCACGACGTTGCGCGCGTCGAACACGGTGGCGTCCCGCAGCAAAGCGGCCGCATTACGGGCCAGCGCGACACCTTCGTAACACTTGGCGATTGTCGACGAGGGACCAAGCACGACCTGACCCTCGAAGCCCATCGCAGGAAGGCGGCTACCCCACTCCTCGGTGAGCAGCGCCATCATGCCGGTGTCATCGATGAGCGCCTGAGGGTTCTTGCGTATCAGTTCAGGGAGTTCGCTATGAACAGAGATGATCGGAGTGACGCGCTGCCCGGGGTTGAAACCGATTGTGGTGCCCAGCTGATCGACATCGCGAGGCGACGCCCCCTTGAATACGATGGCACGGAGCTCGGCCAACCGATCGTCCGGTGTCAACGCGAGCAGTCTCGCGGTACGCGTGTAGCCCGCCACGGCAATCTTGTGCAGCTGCGCCAGGTACGACATCAGATCCTGGCGGAGGTCCATCAGCACATCGTGCGTGATGAGATCGCCGACAACCGACACGAGACCGCGCTGGACTGCGACGTTCGCCGTCTTGAATGACTGGTGGAGGCGGGTTGCGTCGGGGTGACGGTGCGCCTCGCGGCAGCCGATCTTGTCGAGCAGCGGCGCCACCTGCGTCACGGCCTCGCAGACATTGGCTCGTGCGGCGACAAATGCCTCGATGGAGGCGCGAACTGCTTCGCCGATCAATTCACCGGGCCCGTCGGGCGCGCCATCGGCGACCGACCGAGCGACCTGGGTGCGCAGGATGCTCAAGCGATCGCGCGAAACACTTGCCGGTGTCGGATAACTCGCATCACTAGTCAAGCCGAGATGTCTCACAAGTACTCCCCTCTCGACGGCTACTAGTTCGAATAAAGCGTGTAGCCGACAGTGGCAGAGGGGGCCGTTCACTAGTTTAAGCCAGCACATCAACGGAACCGCAAGAACTTTTGCTGGCTACATGCTGGAGCACCCGAGATTTATCAACCAGATGACAAAGTGAGGTTACAAAATGGTTAAGTTAAAGGTTGTCTTCCCTATTGCTGGCGGGAAACTTGCGAAACGCCTAGTTTCTCACCTAGGCGCCGACCTAACCTGAGGGGGCAGTTCGGAGCCGGAAGGTCAGCTAGTCAGAAGATCAAGGGGGTGGGCGTCCACCAGGATGGCCAGATGTTTCGTCAGGCAGTGCGTCCGAAAGTATGCAGACGGGGGTATGCACGCGGTCGCATGTTGAGGGTTAATCTTCGTGCAGCAGGTCGCGCGGATCTAGGCCCAGCAACGAGGCCAGAGTCTCCAACGACTGGAGGCTCAGATTGCGTTCGCCGCGCTCCAGGGCGCTCGAATACGTGCGGTGATACCCGAGATGCTCGGCGAATTTCTCCTGGCTGAGCCCGAGTTCTTCGCGTCGGCGCCGCAGATTGCGACCGACGGTTCGTTGCAGTTCGTTGTTCATCCACGAGACTCTGCCGGTCCGCTACCCATGGATCTACAGAGCAATGAGTAGCATTGTTTTCGGACAGGCTGAAGCCTTCGATCCTCCCGGAGACGACTAGGCGCGCAACAGGTCGATCGGATCGACTTTTAAGAGCGTGGCGAGATCTTCGAGCGCCCGCAGGCTGAAGTTCTTCTCGCCGCGCTCGATGGCGCCGATATATGTGCGGTGGAACCCAAGATGCTCGCCGAACCTTTCCTGGCTGAAGCCAAGCTCGGCACGACACTTGCGCAGGTTCCGCCCTAGAGTTTTCTGCAGTTCGCCGTTCATCTTCGTCACTTTGTCGGCTCTGCAGCGATCTATCTACATACTGATCGGTAGCACGCGATGGCAAGGGGTGGCCATGGTGTGTTGACTGCCGATCAAGCGCTCGATCGCCCCGTGAGCTGGTGGCGCCAACGGGGCAGCGCGGCACGCAGCGCGACGATGAGCTCAAGGCGCTGGACGGGGTCGAGCATCGCCTCGCCAAGGATCGAGCGAATGGCCTTCATGCGGCTGTGAGCGGTCTGCCGGGGGATGCCGAGTTGCTTGGCGACCTGATCGATCGGCTGCCCGGACTCGAGTGATCCGAGGGCGAGCTCGCCCAGACTGACGCGTCGCGAAATGGACATCGCCTCGAGGGCGCTCAGGTGCTTGTTGATGATGAGCTCGGCCAGTAGCCGGTTGCTGTCGACCACGAGATTGCCCAGCAGATCTGCACCGGGGACGATGATGCGCGAGTCGGCGATGATGCCCTCGCGGAGCAGCTTGGCTCCCTGACGCGCGAGCGTCACGGCTTCTGCTGCTTGGGTGAGTGGGACCGGCGGGCAGACGACGGCCTGGCCGGCGAGCTCGGTGGCAAGACCGTCCCTGCTCCACGCCTCTGGGACGAGCGCCTCGCAGTCCGAGCTGCCCGCGATGGCCCGCGGGTGCTCGCGCAGCATGCTGGGAAGGGCGATCGAGACCGAGACGATCGCCACGACACGCTCTTGGGGGTCGATGCCCTCCCAGGCCGCGAGCTTCTCGATGTCGTCGGTCTCGTCGAGGCCGAAGGTCATCGCGTTGAGCCTCGCACGGCGCTGCTGGGGACTCATCGTCTGGAGTCGCTGGGTGTTGACGAAGCTGGCATGAGCATGCGAATGGAGCTCGAGCAGGTAGGTGGCCAGGTCTTCGCGCAGCCGGAGGAGGTCGTCGCTCGTGATCAAATCGCCGACGACGGGGGCCAGGCCCTTCTGGGTGGCCACGCGTGCGGCTCGAAAGAACGATGCGAGCTGATCGGCGTCGAAGCCGCGTCGTGCGTGCTGTTCGCCGACCCGGTCGAGCAGGTGCGCGATGGTTGCGGCTGCCCTGCTGAGGTCATGTCGGGAGTCGCTGAATGCGGTGACGGCAGCGACGACCGTCTCGTTCAAGAGCTGGTTCTCGACGCCCTCGGCAGTCGCGATGATCGATCGTTCGATCTGAGTGCGCAGACGGTCGAGGCGTTGGGCCGTGACGGCTGCGGGATGCCGGAGGCGTCGGGGGCGAGCCGCGCGAACACGTGTGTGTATGGGTCCCATCCATCCCTCTCATAGGGGTCGACAGGTCCGATCTACTCACGAGTAGCTCCAAAGGGCAAGGAGATTGGGCGGCTCGTTGGCCTGCGAGGCAAATGTTGTGATGAGCCTGACAACTAAAGGTTACGTTTCTATTACGACGGATCAATATGAGCCGCATCCGTAGCGCGTGACCCGGGCCACACCTACGTTCAGGCCAGGCATCGGAGACCACGTGAGTGCGAGGGACGGTGCTGTCCACTACTAGAAATCAGCGTCGAGGCTTCGGCTACGGGCTGCGAATTGGAGGGCCCATGGGCGGCACCGTTGAGGTCGAAGGCCTGTCAAAGAGTTACGGGCGCCAGAACATCTGGCACGACGTCACGCTGACGATCCCCCAGGGAGAGATCACCGCGCTGCTCGGCCCTTCGGGCACGGGTAAGTCCGTCTTCCTGAAATCCGTCATGGGGCTGGTCGAGCCGGAGGCCGGCTCGATCCTCATCAACGGCCAAGACATGGTGAAGGCCAAAGAGGCCGAGCGGCTCGACATGCGCAAGAGGTTCGGCGTGCTGTTCCAGGACGGCGCATTGTTCGGCTCGATGAACGTCTACGACAACGTCGCGTTCCCATTGCGTGAGCACACGCGCAAGAGCGAAGCCGAGATTCGTCAGATCGTCATGGAAAAGCTCGACATGGTCGGCTTGGTCGGGCAGGAGCACAAGGTGCCCGGCGAGATCTCCGGCGGCATGAAGAAGCGTGCAGGCCTGGCGCGCTCGCTGGTGACCGATCCCGAGATCATCCTGATCGATGAGCCCGACTCCGGCCTCGACCCTGTGCGCACCTCGAATCTCGCGCAGCTGCTGATGGACGTCAACACCGCCACCGACGCCACGATGCTCGTCGTCACGCACAACATCGAGCTCGCGCGTACGCTGCCCGATAACCTCGGCATGCTCTACCGCCGCGAGCTGGTCATGTTCGGCCCTCGCGAGGAGTTCCTCCTGACGGATCACCCCGTCGTCTCCCAATTCATGAGCGGCGACCCCGAGGGGCCGATCGGCATGAGCGAGGA
>JBBSSC010000229.1:0-4211 GCA_038242465.1 Propionibacteriales bacterium
CCTTCGTTCGCTGGCGCTCACTCGGCCAATGGTTATTACATGGGCCGAGTGAGCGCCAGCGACGCTTTGCCTTCGCTCACTCGGCCAATGGTCGCCACGTTTGGTGACGAGCATTGGCCGCTGAGGTCGGGCTAGGGCAGGTAGATGGCGTTGAGGCGGGCGATCTCGCGCATGCGTTGTTCGGCCTCCCTGTCGGCTGCTATCGACGGGGGTACTCCGTCGGACTCTGCGCGCTTCAGCACGCTCACCGTGGTGTCGAAGATCGTCGCGGCGCGGGCCTTGGCCCGGTCGAAGTTGAAGCCCTCGAGCTCATCGGCAACCTGGATCACTCCGCCGGCGTTGACGCAGTAGTCGGGGGCGTAGGTGATGCCGCGCTCGGCCAAGCGCTTCTCGATGCCTTCGTGTGCCAGCTGGTTGTTGGCGGCGCCGCAGATGATCTTCGCGCTGATGATCTCGGTCGTCGCGTCGTTCAGGGCGCCGCCAAGCGCGCACGGAGCGTAGATGTCGAGCTGCTCGCGGATCAGCGCATCGGTGTCTGCGACGACTGTGATGGAGGGATACGCCTCGCGGAGGACTGCGACAGCGGGTTCGTACGGATCGGTCACGACGACCTCTGCGCCTTCGGCGACCAGATGTCCCACGAGATGCTTGCCGACCTTTCCGACGCCGGCGACACCGATGCGACGCCCCGCGAGCGAGGTGTCGTCCCACACGTGCTGGGCCGAGGCGCGCATGCCCTGGTAGACGCCGAATGCCGTGAGCACCGACGAGTCGCCGGCGCCGCCGTGCTCGACGGTCCGTCCGGTCACGAAATCGCACTCGCGCGCGATGATGTCCATATCGGCGCTGAAGGTCCCGACATCGCATGCCGTGAAGTAGCGGCCGTTGAGCGTCTGCACGAATCGGCCGTAGGCTCGCAACAGGGCTTCGGTTTTGAGGGCCTTCGGATCGCCGATGATGACGGCCTTGCCGCCGCCGAGGTCGAGCCCGGCGAGAGCATTCTTGTAAGCCATGCCCTGCGAGAGGTTGAGGACATCGGTCAGGGCTTCGGCCTCGGAGGCGTATGGGTAGAAACGCGTCCCGCCGAGTGCTGGGCCGAGGGCCGTGGAGTAGATCGCGATGATGGCCTTGAGGCCCGTGGTTTCGTCGTGGCAGAAGACGACTTGTTCGTGGTGGCTGCCGAACGGAGACGGTGTCGATTGAGTGGTCACGGTGGTGCTCTCTGTTGGTCTGGCGGAGCAGCGGTGGTGGGCTGATCCATCGGTCGGACCACGGGGTGATGTGGCTCGCAGGCGACTTTACTCCCGTATTGCTGTGGTTGCACCGACCTAATGTGAGGAAAGCCTCAGGTTTATGCTGGAGGGGTGAATCCAACAGTCGCGCCCAGCATTTCGTACTCGATCACCGTCAGACTGGAGGTGCCTTCGGGCGGCTCTGCGGTCAGTGATCTGACGACCGCAGTCGAACAGGCCGGTGGCCTCGTGACAGCCCTCGACGTGGCTGCGTCGGGTGCTGAGCATCTGCGCATCGACCTCACCTGCGCCGCATCGGACACCGATCATGCGGCCGTCATCGTGTCGGCGCTGGAGGGCGTCGGCGATGTCGTGGTGAAGAAGGTGTCCGACCGAACCTTCCTGATGCACCTCGGCGGCGTCATTGAGACAGCCATGAAGCACCCCCTGCGCAACCGCGACGATCTCTCGATGATCTACACCCCCGGCGTCGCCCGGATCTGTCAGGCGATTGCCGCCGACAAGGAGGATGCGCGCCGTCTGACGGTGAAGCGCAACAGCGTCGCAGTCGTCAGCGACGGCTCGGCCGTGCTCGGCCTGGGCAACATCGGCCCGTATGCCGCGCTGCCGGTCATGGAGGGCAAGGCGGCACTGTTCAAGAACTTCGCCGATGTCGATGCCTGGCCGATCGTGTTGGACACGCAGGACGTCGACCAGATCGTCGAGACCGTAGCGGCGATCGCCCCGGGCTTCGCGGGTATCAACCTCGAGGACATCTCGGCGCCGCGCTGTTTCGAGATCGAGGCGCGGCTGCGAGAGCGCCTCGACATCCCGGTCTTCCATGACGATCAGCACGGCACGGCCGTAGTGGTCCTGGCTGCATTGCGCAATGCGCTCAAGGTTGTCGGCAAGGAGCTGGCCGATGCTCGCATCGTGCTGGTCGGTGCTGGCGCGGCCGGCACGGCTGTGCTCAAGGTGCTGCTGCATGCCGGCGCGGCGCATGTCGTCGTGTGTGATGTCGACGGTGTCGTGCACACTGCGAGGGAGGGGCTCGACCTGTCCCTGCGGTGGACCGCCGAGAACACCAACGTCGATGGCCACACCGGCACGTTGCAGGAGGTGTTGCCGGGCGCAGACGTGTTCATCGGTGTCAGCGCGCCCAATCTGCTGGGGGCTGCCGATGTCGAAGCAATGGCCGATGGCGCCATCGTCTTCGCGCTGGCCAATCCGACTCCCGAGATCGATCCGGCGATCGCACGTCGCCACGCCGCGGTCGTTGCGACGGGGCGGTCCGACTACCCCAACCAGATCAACAACGTCCTGGCATTCCCCGGCATCTTCCGCGGCCTGCTGGATGCGCAGAGCCACGGCATCGGCATGGAGGTGCTGCTCGCCGCGGCCGACGCAGTGGCGAGCTCGGTGAGCCCGGACGAGCTCAATGCGAACTACGTCATCCCGAGCGTGTTCCACCACGAAGTGCACCAGAAGGTCGCCGCGGCGGTGCGGGCGGCGGCGCTACAGGCCGACGCAGAGTCACAGGACCCAGAAGAAGCCGAATAGGGTCGGGACGACTGAAAGGGCGACCCAGACAGGCGACCACATCCGCGCCGCGAGGATCAACCTGACAACGGCATAGGTCACGACGGCGAAGACGCCTGACATGACCAGCAGCAGCAGCGCGTCGGCATCGCGGCCCTGACCTTTGACGACGTGGGCCACGACGATCAGGCCGAGGACGCCGTGCATTGCCACGGCGAAGAAGGCGATGGCGCCGACGCGCCGCTGTACGCGGCGAAGTGCGACGAGCTGTTCGGCGGTGCTGGGCTGCGTCATGGCGTCACGCTTTCATGGGCGGCATCGATGATGCGGTGGAGGATCTGGTTGGTTGCGACGAGGTCTTTCTCGGACATGTCGAGCCGGGCGAGCATCGTCGACGGGACGGCCAGGGCTTGCTTGCGAAGGGCCCGGCCGGCCTCCGTCACGCTGATCGACAAGAGGCGCTCATCTGTGGACGAGCGCGCCCGCGAGATCAAGCCCGCGGACTCGAGCCGCTTCAGCAGTGGCGACAAGGTGCCGGGGTCGAGGTGGAGGAGTGCGCTGAGGTCCTTGACCGAGAGCGTCTTCTCATCTGCTGCCTCAGCGTGTTGCCACAGGGCCAACATGGCGAGATACTGCGGGTGTGTCAGGCCGAGGGGCTCGAGCACGCTGCGATAGGCAGCTACGACCTCACGGGACGCGACGGCCAGCGCGAAACAGACCTGTTCCTCGAGGGCGAGCGGATTGGCGATCGGCATATGCCAAGCGTACCAATCATTGGGGCACTAACTAACGTGTGTTATGTCTCGCGGGCCCGACGGGCGAGCGCCTGGTCCATCCGCCTGAAGAGGGGTCGCAACCCGGCAGTCAACACTCCGGGCACGACTGCCATGCCTATCTCGACCGCAGCTCCCTGCAGGCTGGTGATCCGTGTCGGCTTGTCGACAATTGCCTTGACGAGCCAGTTGGCGGCCGTGTCGGCGCTGAGCATCGGCATGGCCTGGTAGATGTCGGTCTTGCCCGACATCTCCGTCCGCACCATAGGGAAATAGACCGTGGTGGACGAGATCCCGTCGGAGCCGAGCTCGGCGACCAGCGACCGGGTGAACGACTCAAGCGCCGACTTGCTCGCGAGGTATGCCGAGAATAGTGGGATCGGCACCTGGGTCGACATGCTCGACGAGATGACCACGTGTCCGTGCCCTTGCTCGATGAATCGCGGGACGAGAGCCAGCGTCAGGCGCACAGCACCGAAGTAGTTGATCGCCATGGTGCGTTCGTGGTCGTGTGCACGGTCCGTGGACTCGGTGATCGGTCTGCGGATCGAGCGGGCGGCATGGTTGACCAGCACGTCGATGACCCGATGTTCGTCCAACAGCTGACGCGCGAGTGCGTCGCAGGACTCAGGATCGGCCAGGTCGGTGGGGTAGATGTGCGCCCGGC
>JBBSSC010000230.1:0-4206 GCA_038242465.1 Propionibacteriales bacterium
GAGCGACGAAGGTGCGATGCCACGGCGGACGACCTCGGCGCCCAAGGCCGCGACCATCGCGCCGTTGTCGGTGCACAGACCCAGGCGCGGGATGCGCACCTCGATACCGGCCTTGGCCGCGCGCTCCTGCGCGAGGTGACGCAGCCGCGCATTGGCAGCCACGCCTCCGCCGATGATCAGGGTGTCGACATCGTGCTCGCGGCATGCCGCAATGGTCTTCTTCGTCAGCACATCGCACACCGCGTCTTGGAAGGACGCCGCGATGTCGGCGACGTCAACACTGCGTCCCATGCGCCGCTCGTGCTGGACGTGGCGCGCGACGGCGCTCTTGAGCCCCGAGAACGAGAAGTCGTAGCGGTGCTTGTCCATGTCGCGGCCCGTCGTGAGACCGCGCGGGAAGGCGATGGCGTTGGGATTGCCGTCCTGCGCGACGCGGTCGATGTGGGGGCCGCCGGGATACGGCAGGTCGAGCAGCCGCGCAACCTTGTCGAACGCCTCGCCCGCGGCGTCGTCAATCGTCTGCCCGAGCATCGTGATGTCGGTGACGATGTCGTCGACGAGCAGCAGCTCGGTGTGGCCGCCGCTGACCAGAAGCGCCGCGACGCGCTTGTCGAAGCGTCCGTGCTCGAGCTGATCAACCGCGACGTGGGCCGCCAGGTGGTTGACACCGTAGAGCGGCTTGTCGTGCGCGAGGGCCAGCGCCTTCGCGGCAGCGACGCCGACGAGCAGCGCACCCGTCAGACCGGGCCCGCAGGTCACCGCGATCGCATCGACATCCTGCACGCGGATTCCCGACTCGGCATAGGCCTGCTCGAGCGTCGGCACCATGGCCTCGAGATGCGCACGGCTAGCGACCTCGGGGACGACGCCGCCGAAGCGGACGTGCTGCTCCATGCTCGAGCTCAGCGCATGCGCGACCAGCTCGGTGCCTCGGACGATGCCGACTCCGGTCTCATCGCACGACGACTCAATGCCCATCACCAGCGGTTCACTCACCTGGACATTGTGGCAGGGTGCCTTTCACGGCATGCACCGACGACATCGCGGAGGCATTCGACGAGCGCACACTCCTCGCCCGCCCATCCCCACCCAGGCCCGATTTGCGGAGTCCTGCACGTTCTGCATCCGCGGAAACCGTGCAGATGCCAGCAAATCTAGTGCCAGGTCCTGCTATTCCAGAATCGAGACGCGCCGGTCGAAGGCAACGTATCCGCTGAAGTCTTGTCCGACCCGATCGAAGGACTCCGGGATGGGCTCGGGATATGACCAGGCACCATCGGGCAGCACGTCATCGCCGGCTCCCACGTTCCAGTACTGCGCATGGCCCTTCCAGGGACAGAAGTATGCCGTGGGGCTCTTCTTGAAGGCGCCCTCGGAAAGACTTGCCGGAGGGAAGTACCAGTTGCCCTCGATCTTGACGAGAGCGTCGGTCGGCGCCTCGGCGAGGACGGTGGTTCCGATGACTGCTTGCATGGCTGCCTCCTGGGTCGATCTCAAGTGTGCATCGGGTGTGGTCAACCGGCCCGCTGCGCCAGCTCCAGCAACCGGGCCACCGATGATGCGGCCACCGCGACAGGATCTTCCTCGCCCGACAGGCCCGCCCGGAGCAGCGAGGCATCTATCGACTGCGCCAGGAGATCGACGTCCTGGCCAGCGGCGACGTCTGGATAGCCCGACTTCTCCAGGACGATGCGCAGCGCCTGCAGTAGTCGAGTCCGTGACGACAGCATGATGGCGCGGAGCTCGGGATCGCGGTGAGCCGCCAACATCGGCTCAAGCCGCGTCGTGACGACATCGGGTCGCAGGCCCGGTGCATAGAACGTCTCGATCAGCAGACCCGCCGTCACGTACTCCGACCGCTTCCGTCGCGCAAGCTCCTGCGCCAGCTGGAGCGCACCGGTGCCGCGGATCTCCTCGGCCGCCCGCACCGCCTCGGCGTACAGCTGCGCCTTGGCCGGGAAATAGTAGTTCGCCGAACCGGCCGGGACTCCCGCAGCGTCGGCGACGCGTCGGTGCGTCACGGCCGCCGGCCCCTCATCGATCAGCAGACGGGCCGCTGCCACGACCAAAGATCGCTGGCGCGCGCCGCTGCGTTCCTGCGAGGTGATCCTGACCTGTGACGCCACCTCGGCAGTCTATGGTCCCGGCGGAATACCTATACGCGTGTATGTGTTCTAGTTGACAGAGGTCGACGACGACCTGCCGACATACACACGAGGTGATTCACGATGCAGTCTGCACAACTGGCGCAGGAAGGGCTGAAGATCGACTGGGCCACGATGCCCACCTACAACACGATCATGTCGATCGCCGCGGGCGCGGGCCTACTGGGCATCGTCCTGCTGGCTCGCCAGCTCATGACCAAGCCGGCCGAGGTCAGCGCTGAGGGATGGTCCATCGCATTCGGCGCCCTTGGCGCGATCCTGACCGCGACGGGTCTGCACATGTCGCTGACCTGGCCGCTGGCCGCCGGCGGATTCCCGTTCGACAACATCATCTTCGGCGAGACGAGCCTGGGCTTCGGTGTCCTGCTGCTCGGCGCATCGATCTACCTGTGGCGACGTGGAGGCGAGGCACTGACCCGCCCCGAGCCGCTCGTGGCCTTAGCCAAGGTCGCCCAGCCGATCTCAATCTTCATCGGCGGGCTCGGACTCGCACTGTTCGGCATCGCGGTCGCGGGCATCAAGTATCAACTGTTCGCCGCTCCGCCCGAGGAGCCGATCTCCGGCGAGTTCGCCGACTGGCCGCTCGTCGAGGCGATCTTCATGTCAGGGCTCTTCGCCCTGGTCGGCATCGGCGCGGTGCTGTTCCCGTTCGTGGTCAACAGCATCAAGAAGGCCAGCACGACGCTGACCCTGCCGATCAAGATCACCGGCATCGTCTGGGCCGTCACCGGCGCGGTGTTCATTCTGTTCGGTGCAATGAACTTCTTCACCCACATCGGACTCATCGTCAAAACGATGTGATTCCGGCCGGACATGGCGAAGGCGAGCTCCACGTGGAACTCGCCTTCGCCGTGCCTGACTCGGCCTATTTGCTGGCGCGACGCGCCGCGCGGGCCGCGCATTCCTCTTCATCGAGCTTCGCGGCCTCGGCCAGGGTCGGCGCGGTGCCGCCATGGCGTGCCGGTGCCCACCATTGCCCCACCGGGCTCAGCGGGTACTCGAGGATCGCCCGGTCGAGCAGGGCCGACATCGCCTCGCGCAGCTTCAGCGTCTCACCGACGGGATCCTCACCCGTGACGTGCAACGGCGCACCGACGTACAAGCCGATCGTCCTGCCCCGGCTCCTGAGGTCCGAGTCATGATCCTTGGTCTTGAGTAGCTGCGTGCCCCAAGTGACCATCGGGATGAGTGGCACCCCGGCCTCGGCGGCCATCCGGACGGCCCCCGTCTTGAGCTCTTTGATCTCGAACGAACGGCTGATCGTGGCCTCCGGGAAGACACCGACGATCTCGCCGTTGCGCGCATATTCCACGCCCTGGTCATACGACGCCTGGCCGTTTTCGCGGTCGACCGAGATGTGATGGAACGAGCGCATGAGCGGCCCCGACACCTTGTGGTCGAAGGCATCCTTCTTGGCCATGAAGCGGACTAGGCGGCCGCTGGGCTGTGCCGCGAGGCCGTCGAAGATGAAGTCGACGTAGCTGATGTGATTCGCCGCCAGGATCGCGCCGCCCTCGCGCGGGATGTGCTCGGTGCCGATCGTCTGGAACTTCATGCCCAACGCTTTGAACAGCGTTTTGGCGGTCATGATGGTGGCCGGATACGTGAAATCGCGCATCCGGTCAGCGTAGGGCACACGTGTTCACTCGACACAGCTCACTTCCATGAAAGTCCGCGCGTTAGAGCCGAGTCACTCCGGCACGATGTGGACAGCTGCCTCTTCAGCGCTCGCGCCTGCACCGTCGATGCCGACGTCTTCGCCGAACAGCTCCTTGTCGACATCCTCGCCAAAGCCCGCATTTGGATCGACGAGCCGTCCGGCCCGCTCGGCACCCACCTCTCCGTCGTCGAGGATCTCGGCCTCTTCGGCGTAGGGGTCGGCTTCTGGCACTTCCTGGCGGAGACGCTCATCGAGGGATTCGCCCTGCAACGCCTCGTCAGCGGTCGTGCCGAAGCCTTCACCCCGGTAGCGCTCGGGCGGTGAGTAGCCGGCGTCCAAGGTCTCGTCGGGATTGTCGAAGATCGCGTCCTGGTCAGGTCC
>JBBSSC010000231.1:0-4166 GCA_038242465.1 Propionibacteriales bacterium
GTCTGCTCGTCGAGCTGCGAGAGCGAGCCCTCCTGTGCCCGGATCGCGCCGGCGAAGTAGCGGAAGTGATCGACGACCAGCGGAAGATCCGCCGCCATGCACTCGCGGACGGGCTTGCCGTTGTCCCATGTCTCACCGACCGCGAGCATCTCGAGGTTCTGCTCGACCCGATCGGCGATCTGGTTCAGGATGTTCGCCCGCTCAGCCACCGAGGTCTTTCCCCAGGCGGGAGCCGCGGCATGGGCGGCGTCGAGCGCAGCCTCGATGTCCTCCGCGGTTCCGCGGGCGATCTCGCAGAACACCTTGCCGTTGACCGGGGAGACGTTCTCGAAGTACTGCCCCTTGACGGGGGCGACGTACTCGCCGCCGATCCAATGGTCGTACCGGGGCCGATAGGAGACGACGCTACCTTCGGTGCCCGGCTGGGCGTAAACAGTCATGATGGCTCCTTGCAGATCGGGGATACCGTGACGCTAGTCACATGCCGGTTGCAATGAAGTTGCAGTCAGTCAGGCGAGCTCGGCATCGAGACGGGCCACGTGCGATGCGACCTGCGCATGACGCGGTGAAGACGTCGGCAGGATCGAGAGGATGCGTTCCCAGATCTCGAAGTCATCGCGGCCATGGTCGGTGTCGGCGAACGACAGCAGCGCATCCGCATCGTCGCCGGCCAGCAGGCATGAGCGGACGTGCATGTGCAGCTCTTCGCGGAGACGCTCGACGGCCGGCGCCGTCGAGCTCGGAAGCACGGGGCCCCGGTACCGCCCGACCGCCCGGCGAAGGCGCCCCGCCATCAGGTCGGCGCGCATCGCACGCACATCGGTGACCAGGACGCTTTCTAGACGATATGGCCGCGATCCCAGCACGATCGGACCCAGCACGGCCCGCAACCGCGATATCTCGGCGCGTACCGTGACCTGCGCCTGATCGTCGTCGCTCAGTGCAATTCCGAGCTCAGCGGTCGTCATCCCGTCTTCGGACTGCGACAGCAGCAGTAGGAGCTCGCTGTGCCGCAGGCTCAGTCGCGTCGTGGTGGCGCCGTGCCGCAGCGTCGCACCGTGACCGCCGAGGACATCAAGGGCTGGCATCGACCACCCGCTTGGAATAGATGTCGGGCCACCAGAAGGACGCAGACGCGCAATCGTGAGCTCGGCCTCGACCGCGGCGACCGTGGCTCGGACGAGCGACAGGCTGTGCGGCGCCACCGCATCATCGCCGCCTGTGAGGTCGAGGACGCCCAGCACCGCACCGGTGTCGGGATCGTGGATCGGCGCGGCCGAACAGCTCCATGGTGTGACCTGACGGGCGAGATGCTCGGCCCCGAAGATCTGCACGGGTCGGTTGAGGGCCAGCGCCGTGCCCGGCGCATTGGTGCCGACGCTCGCCTCGCTCCAGTCGGCGCCCGGCAAGAAGTGCATAGCCTCGGCGCGCGAGCGCAACGAGGCATCACCCTCGACCCACAAGAGCTGACCCGCGGCGTCGCTGACCGCAACCAGCAGACCCGCATCGGTCGCGCTCTCGACCAGGAGCCTGCGGATAACCGGCATGCCCGGCGCGAGCGGGTGCGCATCACGGATCGCGGCGATCGAGGCGTCATCGAGGCGGATGGCCGCCAGAGCCTCCTCCGGGTCGAGCCCGCCGTCGATACTGCGCTGCCACGACTCACGGACCAGACGGCGCAGTGAGGGATCGGCCGAGCCCGTCGTGACGAATGCATCATGCGCCACGTTGAGGTATCGCGAGAGCCTCTCGGGGTCTTCGCCGGGAGGGACTACACGGTTATGTGGTCGCCCCATTCGCCGAGTGTACGTCGCATTGTGAACCAGATCACAGTGTGGCGAAAGAACCGCTATAGCAGGTCAGTCCTGCGCTTCGACGAGGGCCTCGAGCTGACGCTGACCGGCCGCCACAGCCGTTCGGGCGACCGGAAGAAAGGTCAGCGTCGTCCAGCCGTCGGCCAGGAGCGTGGCATCGGCTTTGCGGCCACCCACCCGGCCGTCGTAGCTGAATGTCGGAATCCACGTGCCGGACGCCGACTCCGCGTACTCGACGGTGCGCGGCGGTGCTGTAGCGATGGGGGCGACTCGCAGCCCGCGAGGCGCGTGCCGAGTCTCGGTCTCGAAGGGCACGTTGACGTTGACGAATCCATCGGATCCGAGCCCCGCAAAACCGGTCTTCGCCAGGGTTTCCACAAGCTCGACCACAATGTTGGCGGCATCGGAGTAGTCGCCAGTACCCGTCGGGCCGCCCACATCGGCGCTGACCGCGAGTGCCGGAACCCCCTGCTCGGCGGCAGCGGCGGCAGCACCGACCGTGCCCGAGTAGTTGGTGTTCTCAGCGATGTTGGCGCCCGTGTTGACACCCGACACGACGATGTCGGGGCGATCGTCCTTCAGGACGCCCAGCAGACCGATGTTGAGTGAGTCGACGGGAGTGCCGTCGACCGCATACTTCGGCGCGTCGCCCTCAGGACGCGTGACCTTCAGCTCCTCAGAGGACGTGGCCATGCTGCGTCCGCTCTGGTTCTCCAGTGGCGCGACCATCGTGACGTGGTGGCCAGCATCGATCAAGGCGTCGTACACCGCCGTGATACCGGGAGCGTCCCACCCATCGTCGTTGACCAGCAGGACGGACAACGGGCCCTTGATAGGACTCGCGGCTGGTTGTGGCGCAGCGTCATTGCTGTCGGATGGGCCCGAGCAGCCCGCGATCAGCACCAGGACGCATATCAGGGGGATCGCCAGGCGCGAGGCGCGCTTGCGCTGCGTGTCAGCTGTAGACACCGGAACTCCTCTGTAGTGACCGCGATCTGGCGCAGGCATCGCAAAGTGCCAACGCCCCATGACTACCTGTCCGGATTGGCTCCACTATACTTCCGGGCACGACGACGACAGTATCCGGCGAGGAGACGTTCCATGGCGCCACCCACGCCGATGCGATCCGGCGAGGTGCCGACACCGCCCCGCCCTGAGGCATCGTCCGACCCATACGCCGCACATCTGCTGGCACTGATCGAGGCCGCTGGCGACCTCTCCTCGTGGAGCGACGCGCTCGCCGTTGCCGGAGCAATTTGGCCAGACTCCTACCACCTCAATCCGGCCCGTGCGAACGTCCTTCGCACGCTGCCATTACCCGCACACGCCACGGTGCTCGAGCTGGGCGCCCGGGCCGGGGCACTGACTCGTTACCTGGGTGAGACCTCCGCCGCGGTGGACGCCCTCGAGCTCGATCCGGCGATGGCCGCCGTCGCTGCGGCCCGTTGCGCCGATCTCGGCACCGTGCAGGTCCACGTGGGGTGGCTCGACGCCGTCCCCGACGAGCCCGCCTACGACGTCATCGTCGCGATCGACGTCCTGGGTGAGATCGACGACAGCGGCATGACGCTCGAGTCCTTCCTGGCGCGATGCCGCGGTCTGCTGCGCCCCAACGGTCTTGTCGTTATGGCGGTCGACAACAGCCAGGGGGTCGGCATACTCCTCGGCGGCAGCACACCTAAGCTGCCGATCTCAGGCGCTCCTCGGGCCACCGCCCGCAGCGCGTCGGAGCTCGTCTCGGCGGCGCGCGCCACGGGGCTCGGCAGCACGACACTCTCGGCATTTCCCGACCACCGCCACACCCAGGTGCTGTTCTCGCACGAACGACTTGCCGACGTGGCCCCGGCGCTGCTCGCAGAAGTACCGAAGTTCCAGAACCCGCCCCTCGCGCACCCCCACCTCGACCCCGACGCCGAGCGACAGCGTTGGCTCGCCCAGCTCGGCGACGGCAGTGCGAATGGCCATGCCAGCTCGATCATCCTCCTGGCCAGCAATGATGCAATGCCACTGCTCGAGGATGCCGCGGCGTTCTGGTCGCTAGGGCGCGCGGCTGCACAGTCAGCCTGCAATCGCATCCGCACCGAAGACGGCGCACCTGTCGTCATCCGAGATCGCGCCTTCCCCGACGCTCCGCCGATCGACTTCCCTCTGCGCCTACACCCGCACACCGTGCAGGTGGTCGACGGTTTCCCGCTCGTACGATTCCTGATCTCAGAGACGAACCTGGCCCAGGCGCGTGCTTTGCTGATGACATGGTCCAAGCTGGTCGACGAAGCCGCGACCGACGACAAGCCGGTACCGTGGGATCTCATCCCTCGCAATATCCTGGTGCTCCCCAACGGCACGATGCAC
>JBBSSC010000232.1:0-4166 GCA_038242465.1 Propionibacteriales bacterium
CTCCATCCCGACGACCGGAGCCGGAGCTCGAGACCGCTGACCAGATCGGGTGTCGCCAGGGGATCATCGAGTCCGAACACGAGCTCGATCGGGCAGCGCGCCCCGCCAGCTGGGAATTGCCCGGGAAAGGGCTTCGCGGTGATCGGGTCCGTCACGCGGACACCATCGCCGGGCGCGATCAGCACGACGCCACCGAGCTCGCCGCCTAGCGTCTCGGTGTGCGCGGCGACGCTGAGTGCCGCGGTGCCGCCGAGCGACCATCCGGCCAGCACGATCAAATCGGGGTCGTGGCCGTGTTGCTGGCTGAGCTCGCGGGCATGCCGCCAAGACGTCAGAAGATCGGACCGTCCACCATCGGCGGCCTCGGAGTTCCAGTCGGCCGAGAGCGCCAGCAGGCCGGCGGCGGCGATGCGCTGGGCAAGCGGGGCCATCGAACCGCGGTGATCGACGCCGCGGCCGTGCCACAGCAGGACGACGCCCCGGTCGGGGGAGCCGAGGACGTCGATGGCCCGTCGGGGCGCGTATTCGGCTGTGGCCATGGGTTCATTGTGTCGAATGTGCGGTACCGAGCACCATCCAGGCGTCTCCGCGCTGACGCCACCAGAGCGTCACGAACCTGGCGGCGAGGAAAGCCCCGTAGGCAACCCAAAGCCAGGTGAATCCGGCGTCCATCCACCAGACGATCAGCACGACGGGGATGTAGACCAGCAGCGTCATGACGCCCGCGACCGCAAGGTAGACGCCGTCTCCGGCGCCGATCAGCACGCCGTCGAGGACGAAGACGACACCTGACACGGGCTGGATCGCCGCGATGACGAGCAGCGCAGGGACGAGCGCATCGTGCACCGCCGGATCGGAGGTGAACAGCTGAGGTAGCCATGGCGCGGTGGTGGCTAGGAAGACGCCAGCGATGACTCCCGTGCCGATGCCCCACGCGATCATGCGTTGCGTCATCGCCCGGGTGCCAGCTGCGTCGCCCGCGCCGAGTGAGCGGCCCGTCAGGGTCTGCCCGGCGATCGCGATGGCATCGAGTCCGAAGGCCAAGAAGCCCACCAGGGTTCCGGCGACCTGATGCGCCGCGAGCGAGGCATCGCCCAGCCCGGCCGCGACGAGTGCCGCGAGCAGGAGAGCAACGCGCAGGGTCACGGTGCGGACGATCAGGGGGATGCCCTGGCGTGCAGCGGCGATGATCTGCCCGACGTGGGGCCGGGTCGACGCGTGCGCGGGGCGTGCCCGGCGGACCACGACGGTCACGAGCCAGACGGCGGCGAGCCACTGAGCGATGACGGTACCGGTGGCCGCGCCCTGCACGCTCCAGTCGAAGCCGTAGACGAACAGCACGTTGAGAATGACGTTGACGATATTCGCGACGATCGTCGCGATGAGAGGCGTGCGCAGGTCGAGGACGCCGCGTAAGGCGCCCGTCGCGGCGAGGAGCAGCAGCATCGCTGGCACACCGAGTGCCGAGATCATGAGGTACTCGCGGGCGAACCCGGCCACCTCATCGGAGCTGGACAGCGCACCGGCGAACACACCGCTGCTTGCCGCGACACCCGACCCCAGGACGATGCCCAGCCCGGTAGCGAGCCACAGCGAGCTGATCGCGAGGCTGTAGGCCGAGCGCTCGTCGCCCGCGCCGTGGTGCCGGGAGACGCTTGCGGTGCTGCCGTAGGCCAGGAAGACGCAGAGCCCGATGACGGTGCCCAGAACGACCGAAGCCGCGCCCAGCCCACCTAGCTCGGGCGTACCGAGGTGGCCGATGATCGCCGTGTCGGCGAGCAGCATCAGGGGCTCGGTGATGAGCGCGAAGAAGGCGGGGACGGCGATGGCGATGATCAGCCGATCGGCATCATGTCGAAACCTCATGCCGACCTTCCAGGAGGTGACCAATGGGGTCCATGTGGTCAGTGTGACGGGCTTTGTCGACAAGTGTATGAACAGGCAGCCGCCGACAACCGGCGGGCCAAAACTATTTTATCTCCACACTGGCCAGGACGTGTTTACGCAGGTCAGGCGGCATGTCGGCAGCTAAAGTTTTTCGTTATCCACATGTTAATCCACCGGCTGTGCACACACGGCATCGGCGTTTTCCACAGTCTTTCCACAGGGTTGTCTTGGACCGCGTTTCGCAGGGCCTAGGGTGACGAGTCGGCGTTTGTGTCGGTGCCGGAACCTAGGCTGTTCCAGGACGAGGGAAGGGGCTCATCAGTGAGCGTGGCGGACCTCTATGAGGCGGGCCCAGGGCCCGCCGAAGATCCCACTTCGGGACGAGTTCCACCGCAAGACATTGCTGCTGAGCAGAGCGTCCTCGGGGCCATGCTGATCAGCAAGAATGCGATCGACCCGGCTGCTGACATTCTCCAGGGGCGCGACTTCTACCGCCCCGCGCACGAGCTGATCTTCGACATCATCACCGATCTCGCCAACCGGGGTGAGCCGGCCGATGCCATCACGGTTGCCGCCGAGCTGCACCGTCGTGGCGATATCGGTCGTATCGGTGGCGCGCCCTATCTTCACGATCTCGTACAGGCCGTGCCGATCGCGTCCAATGTCGACTTCTATGCGCATATCGTTCGCGAGAAGGCCGTGCTGCGCAGGCTGGTCGAGGTCGGCCAGCGCATTGCGCAGCTGGGCCAGTCGGGCCAGGGCGAGCTCACCGAGATCGTCGACCGGGCCCAGGCCGAGGTCCTCGACGTCGATGGCACCAGCCAGGCCGAGGACTACCGCTTAGTCTCCGAGCTGATGCCGCTGACGATCGACGAGATCGAGGAGATCCAGGGGCGTGACGGCAGCATGTCCGGCGTACCGTCCGGATTCCCCGATCTCGACAAGTTCACGACCGGCTTCCGCGCCGGCCAGATGATCGTCGTCGCGGCCCGTCCCGGTGTCGGCAAGTCCACGCTGGGCCTCGATTTCGTGCGCTCTGCGGCGATCCGTCACCAGATCCCGTGCGCGATCTTCTCCTTGGAAATGACCGGCGCCGAGATCGCTATGCGCATGCTGTCGGCTGAGGCGCGCGTCAGCATCGGGCACATGCGCGGCGGCGGCATGCACCAACGTGACTGGGATGCCATCACCAAGGCCATGCCGCGCGTCAACAGCGCACCCATCATCATCGACGACTCTCCCAATATGACGATGCCTGAGATCCGGTCGAAGGCCCGCCGTATCAAGAAGCAGCACGGCCTCGGCTTCATCGTCATCGACTATCTGCAGCTCATGACATCCGGCAAGCGGGTCGAGAACCGTCAGGTCGAGGTCTCGGAGTTCTCCCGAGCCATCAAGCTGCTGGCCAAGGAGCTCGAAGTCCCGGTCGTCGCGATAAGCCAGCTAAACCGAGGCTCCGAGCAGCGCACCGACAAAACCCCGCAGATCTCCGATCTCCGAGAGTCCGGCTCGATCGAGCAGGATGCCGACATCGTGCTGCTGCTACATCGCCCCGATGTCACCTCCGGCGGCGAGTCCGAGCGTCCCGGCGAGGCCGACTTCATCGTGGCCAAGAACCGATCGGGCCCCGCCGGCGTCAAGGTCACCGCGACCTTCCAGGGCCACTACTCGCGCTTTAGCCCCATGGCGCACGACGCCGAGCCCCCTGCCGGTCCCGCCGCCGGCGACTTCTTCGGCTGAGCCCCCTGGGCCCACGAGCCGACTAGCAAATCTGGGTACGTCCGAATCTGGGTTTGTCCGCGCAGGCGCGGACGAACCCAGATTTTCTCGTCCTCCCGGGGCCCGACCGACCTACTGGTATGTGACCAGGTCGGGGTGCGGCTCGACGCGGCGCCAGGTCTGCTCGGCCGTCAGCATCGGTGAGTCCTCGTCGACGAAGTTTTTCCAGCCCCAGCCGATCCCGCGCGGGGCGTTCTCGCGCAGGTGCTCCCAGGTGCCCTGCTTGGCGCCTTGCGGTCCGGAGCCGTCGACGTGGATCACGGTCGCGAGCTCGGGACGCGAGGTATCGACCCGACCGCGGTGCTTGATCATCGAGGTCGAGAACTGGTGCAGCACGAAGATCTTCTGGGGCAGACCCTCGTCTTTGGTGAGGTCAGCGAGCCAGTCGCCCGTGCGGTTGATTTCGGCAGCCGTGACAGAACCGATCTGCACCAGGTGCTTCTGCTTCTTCTTGAGCCGCCACTCGGGGTCGAGCGCCAGGCCGACGTGCGGGCGCTCGA